>NZ_LVWH01000003.1:0-124343 GCF_001909045.1 Paenibacillus sp. P3E
GACCATATGAATGGTGCCTTCTGCGTTGCCGCCAATCCCTGCAATATCTGTACGCAGCGCCTCTTCCAGGGCGGCTACAGCACTGCCTTCACGAACCTCAGGCTCATTTAAATTCAAATATTCATCCATCACCCGGTACAAGGCTTCCAGCATACGCGCGCGGCGCATATCCGCTTCGGGCAGCAGGATCGCCGCATCGCGGACGATGACGGCGGTATACATCAGGCTCTGGACCGGCTCATTGACCCGTACCAGCCAGGTGCGGATGGCCCGGATCGGCGGCTGGATGACCGCCTGCTGATTCAGCGGGTCCACCGGCTCGGGAATGGGATCGAACAATTCGATTTCCAGCTCCAGCGGCCGGCCGTCCGGCGAGGCTTCCAGGGTTACAAAGGTGTGGTTCCGGTCAAGGCCGTGGCGGGATTCCCCGTTCACCCGCAGCAAGCCCTCGCCGCCCGACTCAAATATGAGCCCCGTACGCTGCCCTTGCCATTCTGCCGGGATTTCCAGTGTACGGCGAAAAAAATAGGTGGTTCCCTGCACACTCGGGAACAGGTTGAAATCTCCGCCTTCGGTATACGGCCGCATTCCGTCATATTGACCCGGCACGGTATAGACCGAAGCCTGAATGTCCCAGCCTTCCAGCGCCTGCTGCTCCAGCCATTGCCGCTCGGACAGCTCGCGGATGAATCTTCTAATCCGTTCCATGTGACCCCTCCGTTACCTCGAGTGCGGCTTCCAGCACCTCATTGACATGACGGCCCACCAGCACCTTGAATCCGCCCGGCTCCACGACAGGCTGAGCCTCCGGGCCGATATATTGCAGCTGCTCCGCGCCGACTTCAAATTCTACGATTTGCGCTGCGCCTGGAGCCAGCGTGATTTTGCGGAAGCCTTTGAGTTCCTTCGCGGGTCTGGACACCTTGCTCACCACGTCGGAAATGTAGAGCTGAACGACCTCGGCACCTTCCCGTTCTCCCGTGTTGGTCACGGTGACCGTTACGGTTGCGGTTTGGTCTGCCGTGATTGCCTGCGGCTCCACCTGGAGTTCTGAGTAGCGGAAGCTCGTATAGCTCAGTCCGAACCCGAACGGGTAGCGGGGCTGCGAATCGGCTTCCAGATATTGTTTGCCGCGTGAACGCTTGCCGTTGTAGTACACCGGAAGCTGACCCACATCCTTCGGCCAGGAGATGGTCAGCCGTCCGGAAGGATTCACGTCTCCGAACAGAATATCCGCCACCGCATGGCCGCCCTCCTGGCCGGGATACCAGGCTTCCAAAATGGCATCTGCATGTTCTTCAATCCAGGGCTCACTCACCGGACGGCCGTTGATATAGACCACAATGACCGGCTTGCCCAGCTGATGAATTTCCTTGAACAGTTCCCGCTGCACACCTGAGAGGGCCAGCGAGATCCGGTCAATCCCTTCGCCGCAGTCCATATCGCTCCAGGCATGCTCTGTCACCTTTGACGCTCCGGTCTTCAGGTCGATGCTGCCTTCGCCGAAATCGCGGGCACTTGAGCCGCCGAGCACCATGACCACCGTGTCGGCCTGTGCGGCGCAGGCCAAGGCGGCTTCGAAGCCTTCCCTGTCCTCGCCTTTGATCCGGCAGCCGGGGGCGTACAGCACCCGCTCTGCTCCAAGCTTGCTGCGGACCCCGTCTAAGACGGTGACGATACTGGACCGCGGCTGCGGTGAGGTATAATCTCCCAGCTGATTGTACGGCGCATCGGCGTTCGGGCCAATGACCGCAACCTTGCCGGTGCTCCCGCTGCCGCTATTGCCTGTGGCACTCGAACTGACGCAGCCGCTCAGGCTGTTGTCCGCGCCACTCGAACAAATGCTGCCACTCCTACCGTTGCCTACGCCGCTCGCACGGATGCCGCCACTGCTGCCACTGTTGCCTGCACCACTCGCACCGACGCCGCCATCGCTGCCAGGATTGCCTACGCCGCTCGCACGGACGCCATCAACGCTACCGCTACCGTTATCACTACCACTGTCACGTTCACTGTCACTGCTGCCCCCGCTGACCTTTAGCGGCAGCGTCCCGCCTTCATTCTTCAGCAGAATGATGCTCTCCGCAGCCAGCTTCCGGGCCAGCTCCCGGTGCTTCGCGCTGCCGATGAACTTCTCGGCCGCTTCCGGATCGGCGTACGGCTGCTCGAACAGGCCGAGCCTGAACTTCAGCTCCAGCACCCGCTGCACGGCGCGGTCCAGAACCTCCACCGCCAGCTTGCCGCTGCGGACAGCACCGACGAGATGTTCTCCGAACATGACGCCGGACATCTCCATATCGATCCCCGCTGTGATGGCCTGGATGGACGCATCCAAACCGTCCTCAGCGACATCATGGCCGGCGGCCAGCATTTCGATGGCGCCGCAATCGGTAATCACGAGGCCGTCAAAGCCCCATGCCCCCCGGAGAATCTCCTCCAGGAGTGCGGTATTCGTTGTACAGGGCACGCCGTCAATCTCATGGTAGGCGGGCATAATGGACACCGCGCCGGCTTCCACCGCCTTCTTGAACGGCAGCAGATCCACTTCCAGCAGCTCGCGCCAGCCCATATGCACCGGACCGGCATTGCGGCCGCCCTCGGAGCTGCCGTACCCGGCGAAGTGCTTCAGTGTAGCACCCACACTATCCGGGCTGCTCAGCGATTCTCCCTGCAGCCCCTCCACGGCGGCCACCGCCAGCTCGCTGATCAGGTAGGCATCTTCGCCAAAGCATTCCTCCGTCCGGCCCCAGCGGGGATCGCGCACCACATCCAGCACCGGCGAGTAGGTCACCGTTCCACCCTGGCTCCGGGTTTCCAGTGCCACCGCCCGGCACATCTCCCGGTACAGGTCCACATTCCACGAGCTGCCCAGTGACAGCGGAACCGGAAATACGGTCGCCCCGATGGCCATATGGCCGTGCGAGCACTCTTCCCCGATCAGGATCGGGATGCCGAGGCGCGAGTTCTCGATGGCATAACGCTGAATCGCATTCACTGCCTCCGCCCCCTGGCGCGGGGACAGACCGCTGGCCAGGGTCACTCCGGTCCACGGATCCGCGCGGAGCATGCCGTAGAGCGAGCCGATGCCCGTTTCTGCTACCTGACGTTTAAAATCCTCAGTAAGAGTAATCTCCCCTTCAGTATGTTCGTAGACTTGCCAGCCGAAGGGCTGAACCAGCTGTGCAGCCTTTTCTTCCAAGGTCATCTGTCCCAGCAGATGCTCTGCCCGTTCTTGGGGGGAGCGCTGATTAGACTTGTCACTCATAAGCTTCTCTGACCTCCCTTTCCTGGAGTTATCCCTTAACACTGCCGAGTACGAGACCCTTCACAAAATACTTTTGTAAAAATGGATAAACAAGCAGAATGGGGAGCGCTGTCAGAAAGATCTGAGCTGCCCGTCCCGTACGGTCCGACACGAATTTCAAGGTATCCGGGTCCTGCATTTTCATATTTTTCAGCGAATTGGCATCTATTGTAACGGCTTGAAGATAAGTCGCGAGCGGATAATGCTCCGGGCTTTTCATATAGATCAGTCCATCGAACCAGGAATTCCAATGGAATACCATCGTTAACAGCGCAACGGTCGCAAGCGAGGGAAGGGAAACGGGCAGATAGATGCGGAAGAGCACGGTCAAATGGTTCGCACCATCCATCAATGCCGATTCTTCCAGTTCTTTAGGCAGCCCCCTGAAAAAATTCAGGACGAGAATGACATTGAACACGTTAACGGCACCAGGGAGAACCAGAGCCCAAATCGTATCCAGCAGCCCCGTCTGTTTTACTGCCAGATAGGAAGGAATCAGACCGCCGTTGAACAATATTGTAATGACGAAAACCCATGCATAAATGCTTCTCCAGGGAAACTTATCGTTTTCCTTGGAGAGCGGATAAGCGGTAAGGACACAGATGAAAAGACTCAGTACAGAGCCGAGCACAAGCCGTTCGACTGAGTTGAACAGGGAATGCATGAATGTGCCGTACTTCATCACGACTGCATAAGAGTGGAGATTGAAATCCACCGGCCAGAAGTTGACCTGACCTGCACTTACCGCGCCCGAAGAACTAAAGGAGACCGCCAGCACATTGAGCATAGGCAGAAGACAAACGATAGATAAGGCGATCAGGAAGACATAATTGCAGATCATAAACAGCATCCGGGATTTTGAACGTTTATACATATCAGGAACCCCTTTAATTAGAAGATTCGGTAATTCGCCAGGCGATAGGCCAGATAATAGGAGCTCGAAATGAAGAATAGCGAAATCAGCGATTTGAATAGTCCGATAGCTGTAGATACGCTGTACTGGGCATCAACAATCCCAATGCGGTAAATCAGTGTATCCAGCACATCTCCCGAAGAATAGGTGGCAGGTGTGTACAGGTTGAAGATCTGGTCAAAGCCTGCATTCAGCACATTGCCCAGACTCAGTGTCCCCAGGAGAATAATAATCGGCAATATCCCCGGGAGGGTCACATTCAGCGTCTGCTTCCATCGCGAGGCACCATCCATCAGCGCGGCTTCATACAGGGAAGGATTAATTGCGGTAAGAGCTGCCAGATAAACTATCGTATTGAAGCCAAATTCTTTCCAGATATCGGTGGCCACCAGTACGAAACGGAACCATTGATTATCCCCCAGAAAGAACACCGGATTGAACCCGAAGAAGGCAATCACCTGATTGACCACACCGGAGGAGGGCGAAAGAATATCCTTCAGAATCCCGGCCAGAATGACCCACGAGAGGAAGTGGGGAAGATAGATCAGGGTCTGAACACCTTTTTTGATAAAAGTGTGCACCACCTCGTTGAGCAGCAGGGCAATGAGGATGGGCACAATCAAATTCCCAATCATTTTCATCACGGCGATCCATACCGTATTTCGCAGCACCGGCAGAAACTCCGGCATTTTAAACACATAGGTGAAATTATCGAAGCCCACCCAGGGGGAATGGAGCATCCCTTTAAATCCTGAGAACTTCTCAAACGCTATCACAATGCCGGCCATAGGATAATAGCAGTAGACCAGCACGAGAATTAGAGCGGGAAGCAGCATCAGGTGCAGGATTGTATGTTCTTTGAAACTCCTCAGATAGCGCATTCTCTTCGTCTCCCTCAATCCATTTATTGATATGAGGCCATTCGAATAGGCGAAGGGGAAGAATCCTCCCCCTCCGCTCACCGATATTCTTTTAATGTGAGGCTTTCCAATCATTCACTTCCTTGGTGATTTGGTCACCGCCGAGAGAGTTCCAGTCCGCTACGAACTTGTCAAAATCCTCGCCGGAGCCTTTATTCATAATAATTTTCGTAAAGACCTCCTGCTCCAGCTTATCCAGCGAGCTTTTTTTGGTCACCATGGTTGGAGTAGGAGCGCCGTAAAACTCGGATTTCAGCTGATTCGGCAAATTATCTTTTTTGATAATGGCAAAAGCGTCAAATTGGCGCATGGTGCCGTAGCCCTTGGCGATATCTCCTTTTTTGAAAGCTTGAATTGCGTTGAAGGCTTCGATCTGCTCGGAATTCAGTTTGGAGGAATCTCCAGAGGCAAGCGCCGCTTCCACTGCATCGAGATTATCGGGAATATCTTTGGTGGTCGGCCAGGATTGCACGAGCGGATATTTAAAGTAGCTGACGACCGGTGTAACATTCATATTTGCCCCGAATTTGGCATTCTCGGACGTTGCTCCCCACATTTTTTCCTGGAATTCATTCAGCAGCTTCACAGCCGCCTCCGGATGCTCGTATCCTTTGCGGATGACCGTATAGGAGTTGACGGTTGGGTTGACCGCTTGAACCACAGGCTTGCTGCCATCTACGGATACAATGGAATAAGGCTTCAAGTTGACCAGATCGGCATTCTTACTGACATCAATGGGCCAGAGCGAATTCCAGTTCCCGCCATACCACATACCAAGCTTATTGCCAATAATATCCTCGCCCAGCTTGCCTCCATCCTTGACAATCCATTCCTTGTCGATGAGTCCGTTTTTGTACAGCTCCTGCAGCTTAAGCAGAGCTTCCTTGACTTGAGGCTGAATGCCGCCATAGACAATCTTGCCGTCGCTGCCCTTCACCCACATTCCGGGATAGGCCTTAAATCCGGCAAACCAGCCACCGAGATCGGCAACATCTCCTCCAGTCATTACCGGACCCTGGGCGATGCCCAGCCCGTAGCTGTCCTTCTTGCCGTTTCCATCCGGGTCCTTGTTCACAAAGGCATCGGCGATAGCCTCCAAATCCCCGATGCTTGCAGGTTCGGCCAGTCCCAGCTTCTTCAGCCAGTCCGATCTCAGCCAGAGCACATCATTATTGGTTATGGTTCCCGCCAGATTAGGCAGCGCCATAAGCTTGCCGTCAAAAGTAGCGGAGCTGATCCCGATGCCTCCGTCCTTGTTCATCAGCTCTTTGGTGAACGGCTTGGCAGATTGCTCAAAGGCTTCTGTCAAATCGGCAAGCTGGCCCTCCTCAACAAGCTGCTGCAGTTGAGTGGAATTGACCTGAAACATATCCGGCAGATTATCTCCCGAGCCGATGATGACATTCAGTTTGTTGGTATAATCCTCTGCCTTGGCCGCGGTCCAATCCAGCTTCACCTTGATGCCAAGGGTATCGCTGAAATAACGGCTCCACACATTGTTGTTAATATCATCTCCGGAATCATATACCCAGTTGGATTCTGCCAGCTGTGCCGCTACAATCTCAACCGGAGGATCATACTTCCCGTCCTTTTGTCCTGCAGGGGCATTGGTTCCGGCAGTGCCGGCCGCTGTTTCCTGTGCCTTCGGTTCATTGTTCACTTGGGCCTCATTGTCGGAACAGCCTGACAATACCAATACCATGGCCAGAATAAGAGCTAGACCACTGCTTCCTATCACCTTTTTGCTCGTGTGCATGTAATAGCCTCCCTAGAATTCGTCTATCTAAGTGTAAGCGGAGCTGAAAGATTGCCCGCATAGTCTTCCATGACCACGTATACAGAAGTAGTCGTGGAGGTGAAGCTCAGGCTTGCCTTGGTTGTGCGCCCCCGGATAATACGGGGTTTGCTGCCGCTGCTGTAAGTGGTGTCGAAGGATCTTGGTGTTCCGTTCTCATACACGTACAGATAACGCCAATCCCGGGTCGTAGGCATAGGCAGATTCAGCGTATTCCCGCTCCATGACCAGCTCTCGGCATAAGGAGCACAGACCACATCAATGAAATTGCCGCTTTTGGATACCGGCAGATTGCTGCCGATAGCTACAGTTACCTCATAATCATCCCCGTTCACCGGCAGATTGCTGAAGGTAGCCGAGGTAGTTCCTTGGGCAACTGTGGTTTGAGCCGAGACAGCCGCTGGAGTCGTGATTTGATTCAATGATTTAACGGTTACCTTGATCGAGCCTGCTACCCCGGCCGGATTCGTCCAGGATACGGTCAAATCACCATTGGACTGTGAGCTTGCGCTCAGATTCGAAACCGCATTATTCAGGTTGTAGGCGAGGGTCGCAGCCGTTCCTTCATTACCGTCAGCACCTACAGGAACAACCTTGATGGTGCCCGACTGGGCAGGTAATTTCTTAATATAGAACATACTGTCATATTTGCCGCCCATAAAAATGTCATTAACGTACACGTTATACTGTTTGACCTGGGCATAGTTGGTGTTCATATCCCAGTTGAGCACCATTTCTCCGGTACCCGGATAAGCAGAAGCGATGGCAAGTCCGGTTGGAGCTGCCGGGGAAACTGCTGATCCGTCATACACGCGGAGCTGGCCGACGTTCATCTGATAATTGGCAACTGCGGCGGAGCCAGGGTTATAGACAAGTCCGAGCGCAGCGATTTTCTGGCCTACATAGGCGCTCAAATTGAGCTCAGCAGTGGTCCAGCCTGTGGTCTTGTTGCCGCTGCCGGGAACAGCGATTTTGACAACTGTAGTTGGATTGGCTGCCGTTACAAGTCCGATATACATCGTGGAGGTGTCAGTATTGGAAGGCTTATTGTAGGTAACAGATACCTTGGAATTGGCATTTACGCTAAGGTCGGTCTTATACAAACGGAGAAAATTCTCCGCATTCAGATTTCCTTTGACCACAAGTGAACTGCCGCCTTTGTAGCCTCCGATTTGTTGATAGCTGAACCGGGTTGTGCCGGTAAGGTCATAGGAAGGGCCATAGTCAAAATCAACAGCGAGCCGGTTACCGGCTGTATCCTGCCACCACTCCCAGGTCACCGGAATGTCCTGCAAGCTCATGTTAGACCATTCCGCTGTATTGGAGACCGCTCCGTTCACGTAGTAAGACAGCCCGTGTCCCGTATTGAAGCTGGTGCTGAAGTTGTTCCCGCCGATTACCGAGCGTTCAGCAATAACCGAGGCTACACCCGGCCAATTACGGTTATCTGCGTATACATCAGTAACTGTATTGGTGGAAGATGGGGTTGTGTTCTTCGGATTAACATTAGGACCGGACCACCACAGCTGCTCACGCAAGGTCGTCATCCACTGATATTTATTCTCTGACCGGTGGCTGACCGGATAAGACAATCCCATATCCTCATCCAGGCCGGAATGCACAAAATCTGCCCCGAGCGTAGACAGGCTGACTCTGGGCACGCCTCCGCTCAGCTTGCTGCTCAGCTGCGAACTGTTCGTGGTGCTCCAGCGGTTGGCGCCCGCTTCAATCCCTGCGAATCCATTCTTAAGAATGTTATAGCTGGTGCCATTGGTGGTATTGAAGCTGTTAAGATAATTGATTGCATTGGTAATCTGTGTGCCGGTCATCCCGTAATCGAAGAAGAAGGAATTGGATACCTGCTTCCCGCCGTTGTACAGGAAGGAAATATTATTGGCATTGAAGGTGCGGGCGAATGTATTGGCACCTGTACTGGTATTGACCGAATCATCCCACTGCACATAAAGTCCGGCGTCCTGAAGAACTTTCATAAATGCGATGTAATTCGGAATATCAGCGACGGCGATGTCAGGACTCAGCTCTTCCTGGTTGATGAAGAACCCGTCAAAGCCATAGTATTGGGCCATTTCAATCAGCTTGAGGGCTACCGTGAACTGGCCGCTGGCATTCTTAACGAGCATCTGCTTATAGGTCTGCTGACCGCGGTCATTATTGGAGAAGAAGATGCCTGCCAGGGAGAGAACCCCATTCTTGTGCGCGGCATCGGTATAGGTTGGATTCGGGATGTTCAGCATCCCGAACTCGAACCACTTCTCCTGCCAGTTGGACTGCGCCAGGCTGTCGTAATAGGAAGGTGGGGTATATGCGGTGGCTGTTCCATGCCAGTAAGAGTAATAATCGGTGTACTGCCAGAAGTTGAAATGGTATTGGGCAAACTTGTTAGTATAGGGGGCATTCTCAATGAAAGCATTTCCATAATCCCCGGCAATGGTGCCCATTTGCACACTAGGATTCAGCGTCTGATTCGCCTGTGTTGCCGTAAACGGGGCGATTCGGGTCTGCAGTGGCACGCGGGACCGGAGCAGCGCAGAATCAGGATCCGTTTGCGGGGTCCAGTTGGCAATCTGACTGCTGGTATAGCCATGTACACTAGGCTGGTTGGCTCCGTGAGCGCTTTCACCAGTGAACGGCCAGGTGTCGCCGGCACTCACTGTGGTTGCCCCTAGCAGCACTAAGGCTATCACAGCTGGAAGCAAAGAGGCCCTCTTTCTTTTTCCCGTCCATGCGTTTCTACTCAATGTCATCACCCATTTCTATAATAATGGTGTTGCCAAAATAACCATAGCATGGGGGAAATCAGCCTCTCTACTATTCAATTTACAGATGAACTGTCTTATTTACAGTTTGGGCTTCTCGCGGTATTCACTCGGCGTCATTCCTACTGTTTTCTTGAAAAAACGGTAAAAATACCCTTCAGAAATAAAGCCGACTGCTTGGGAAACCTCCTGAACACGCAAGTCGCTCTCTTGCAGCAGCAGCTTCGCTTTATTCAGCCGCAGCTCTGTTATGTAATCCAGCAGACCAGTCTTTGTGGTCTGCTTGTACAATCGGGAGAGATAATAGGGATGATGGTTGAAGACCATGCCCAGTCTGGTCATGGATAAATCCTCCGCTAAATGACTGCTGATATAATGCTCCAGTTTCTCAACGATGTCATTCTCCTGATTCGTACTTTGAAGGGTCCTGCAATCAAACAACACATCGGCCAGTTGAATAAAGTAAGCTTTGTATTCATTCCAATCCCTCTCTGCCCCTATACGGAAGAGCAGATCCAGATCCAGCTGTCTGGCAATCTCCTGCCAGATCCCCCACCGGTTAATGGCTGACAAATACATCCCGCCGAGTGATAAGGCAACCTCCAGCCGGATCATCTCTTCATTTCCGTCCGCCCGCACCGGCAGCCCGAGAATATGACCAAGCAGATCGTAGAACTCTCCCCGCTCCCCATTCTCCAAATGCTCCTGCAATTTATGTATCTGAAAGGAAATTGCCGGTGCATGTCTCGGGGTGCTCTCTCCGGGAGCGGGATGGACGGCATCCGCAGTCTCAAGCAGAATCGCTTCCTCCTTGATGCCAAGCCCCCGGTTCAGCAGCAGCTTCAGCGATTCGAAAGGCTCCTGCAGTGCGTCCCATTCGTGAAAGGAGTTGCCGACGGCAAAGGAAAGTGTAATATTCAGCAGTTGATGGCAAGCCGCCTGAATATCCTCCAGCGAGTGCTGGAGGAACAGCAGAGAACGCCGCCGCAGCTTGTCCGTCTCCGTAAGACTCTCGTCCTCTCTGGGTTGAACAAACCAGATCATCCGTGAAGCTTCATAGGGGTAAGAGTAGCACGACAAGAACGGATGGAGATATTCTGCGGCGATATTCTGGATGGAATAGATGATCAGCGCCCGGTCAGACGGGGCGGTTATTCCCCGCCAATGATCGATACGTGTGAGGAACAGCAGCACCGGAGACTGGCTGTCCAGATGAATCTGAAGATGCTCGAACTGTTTCACACGCTGGGTCAGTGCAACCGGGTCCCCTTGCAGCAGACGATTCATCAGTTCTTTGCCCATATACGGCAGTGTGGAGCGAAACTGCTCTCTGGAGCGCTCGATCAAGCTCTGGAAGCGGACAGCTTCCTGCAGCTGCTGGAGTGCAGCTATGACTGCCGCTCCAATAACCTCATACCCTTCGGTCTTCAGAATATAATTACCGGCCCCTCCGCGCATAGCCTGCTGGATCAGCTGAAAATCATCATAGCCGGAGAGAAAAATCATACGGCAATGCGGCCATCGCTGTGATACCTGCTGCTGCAGCTCCAGCCCGCTCATTCCCGGCATACGGATATCGGACAGCACAATATCCACCTTGGTCTCTTCCAGCAGCCGGAGCGCTTCCTTACCGGAATGCGTGCCATACACCTCCAGCGCATCCAGCTTCAGATCCAGAAAATACCCAACCAGTCCGTCCACAATAATCTTCTCATTGTCCACAATCAATAACTTACTCATGAAATCCTCCTTCTATAGCAGGGCTAGAGCGGGATGCGCAGCGTTACACAGAGCCCTCCCGAATGACCTATTGCGAGCTCCAGACCGTAGGCTTGCCCATATCTGAGCTGCAGGCGGCGGTGTACATTGAACATTCCGGTTGTTTCCCCCGAATAAGCGATCGTGTGCAGCCGGTGGTTCAGCTCCTCAATCATTTCCGGATTCAGATGCCCGCTGTTATCCTCTACTCGAATCATCAGTAGATTCTCATGGTGCTCCACTTCAATTAGCAGCAGCCCAGGTCCCTCCATCTTCTCCAGTCCATGCAGATACGCATTCTCTACCAGAGGCTGCAGGATGAGCCGGGGAACCCGGACAATCCGGCAAGCCTCCGGTATTTCACCCCAGCGGATCTGAATATCCGGGAATCTTAAGGACTGGATACCTGCGTAGGCCTGGGTATGCATCATTTCATTCTCCAGTGATACCTCGTCCTCGCCGGTACGGGTGATATAACGAAAGTAATTGCCCATGTGAAGCACCAGCCGCTCCGCACTGTCTTTATCTTCCTGCCGGATTAGCGTCAGCAGAATAAAGAGACTGTTATATAAAAAATGAGGATTGATCTGGGACTGGAGCTGCTTCAGTTCTGCATGCTGAGAGCGTGTCTGCTGCTCCGATACCTCCCCGATCAGGGTGCCGATCCGGCTTACCATCGTATTGAACTGCTGAAATACATCCTGAAATTCATCATTGTAACGGTGCTGTAGGCGGAGCTCCAGATTCCCTTCCCCCACCTGTGCCAGAGAGTTGACCAGCCGCCGCATCGGCTTATGGATAAGCAGAAAGATTCCATAGGAAAATATGTAAACAATCAGAATAGAGACCAGCGTAATGACCCAATACCAGCTCTGATACTGCTTCAACACACCTAATGCTTCCGCTTCCGGCACATAATGGACAAGCGTGAGGCCAAGAGACTCCGATTGCTCATAATAAATCAGATACATTTTATGGTCCATTTCAATCCGGTCCATTCCGCTTGCCGTCTGACGGTTCTGCTGTCCGGATACCCATTGGCGGATCGATCGGGTGATGGATTCATCGTTCGTATCCCCTATGACCCATTGTTCAGGTTCATTCAAGAGAATGGAGCCGGCATTTTTCTTGCCTGACATTTGTGCCATGGACTGCTGCAATAGCGGTATAGACAGCTCTACCTCTATCATAAACATCATGTCATTTCCCGTAGTCGGATACAGCATTCCAAGAATCAGACGATTATTCACAAAAGTAAACGGAGATTGCGTCCGCTTGTCTTTACCGGCTATCACTCTGATCTCATCATCGGGGATGGTGCTGCTGAAGCTTGTTGTCCAAATCGTACGGCCGAGACTGGGGAAATAGATACGGATATCCTTGATATACGGACTCGAGCTTTTGAGAATGGAGAGCTTGTTCTCAATTCGTAATATGGTCTGGCCCCGTTCATAATCGTCCATCGAATCGGGAATGACCCCCGCCTTGAGGAAATCACCGTCACTGCTGATATATTCCCGCTCCAGGCGGAGAATCCGGTTGATCTCCGTTTCCAGCGAGCTGAGATAAAAATGCACATTGGAGGCGCTGGATTGCAGGATTTCGTTCTGAACCTTGTTTACACTCGAATGGTTCATCATCAGACTGAGCGTTTGAATGGGGATAAGCACAACCAGGAAGGAGATAATGATTTTGGGCAGAATGGTTAAGCGTTGTCCGAATAGATTGAAAGAAACAGGCTTCATAGGCAGGCTCCTTAAACACTCAAGTGAACGGAAACATCTCGATGGAATGATTATAGGCCTGTCCGTTTGAAAATACATCCGTTTGCCTGCAAATAATTGTCTGTTAGAATTCACAAAACAGCCAACCGCCGGAAATTTTACCCGCGGCTGGCTGTTTTCTATTAAAGGATAACGTGTGTATGAGCTGGTGATTACAGCTTCCAAATACGGTACACAATGACTGCCGCTTCAGCGCGGGTGAGCGCATCACCCGGAGCAAGCTTGCCGTTCTTCCCGTTCACGATGCCGTATTTCACCAAGGATGCCAGGCTCTCTCTGGCATAATCAGAGATTTGGTCTGCGTCCGAATACACACTCAGTGTTCTGCTGCCGCTGGCCTTCTTACCGGCTGCTGCCAGAGCGCGGGCAGCGATCACCATCATGTCCTGGCGGGAAATCGCCTGATCCGGTTGGAAGGTGTTATCTTCATAGCCGGAGACGATGCCCAGTTGCTTCGCGGCAGCAAGTTCTTTGCTGTAATAAGCGTCCCTCTGGACATCGCTGAATGCGGCTTGGTCCTGGCCTAAGCCGTTCAGCTCAAGGGCTCTCATAAGAAGTGCGATGAAGTCCCCCCGCTGCATCGAAGCAGCTGGCGAGAAGCTGCTCCGGGAGGTGCCCTGGATAATATCACGGGCTGACATGGCGGACACTGCCTGCTGTGCCCAAGGCACGTTCCCCATATCTTCAAAGCCTATGGACGTATACGCTGCCGCATAAGTACCAACTTGGGCGGTCTGGAATACAAGCGCTCCGCTTCCTATGTCATATCGGCCATTAGGGATTGGGGTCATGCTGCCATTGTCAGCGAGGTGCAGGGCCACTAGCGAATCTGAATGGCTAAGCTGCTCCGCCGTTGGCGTGTAGGGAATAGATACCTTAACAGGCGCATTCGGATTGCTCCATGCCATAACCTGGCCGCCAGCAAGCACGCTCAGTTCGATCACCGGACCGCTGCCAATCCGGTCACGGGCTGCCGCTGCCAGACGGTCTTTGGAGCCTTCTTTTACTCGGATGGACACGAATTCCATGTTTTCGGTCATGCTGGTCAGCATGTTGCTTGGAATCTCAAGGATTGCTTGGTCTGTCTTCAGTAAAAGAACGAAGTTTTCCGTACCCTTTAAATGTTGGGCCGGCAATTGCACTTCATACGATAGGGCGTTGGCCTGTTTCGGCACTTCGATGATGACCTGTTTCTTGCCGTTTGCTGACAGAGCGGCTTGTTCAAGCGCTTTGTTCAGGTCGGTGCCCGAAACTGCTGCCTTGGCCCCTCCGCCATCAGTCTTCACTTCGGGTTTGATCGTAACCACGCCGTCTTTGCTCACAACACTTCCTGCCTGTGGAGTAGATCCGCTAACACTGCCGTTACCGGTAACAACGGGTGCCGTCGGTGTAGGGGTTGCCGTTGATGTCGCTGTTGGTGTTGGTGTTGCAGTTGCCGTTGGTGTCGCTGTCGGTTCTGAACCAGCGGGTTTACCGGATAGGGTCAATACGCCGTACACAGAGGTGTCCTGATAGCCGTTTCCGGTCGTATCATTCCATGCGGCAACACTTTGACGGGCACCGTCTTTGGCATCATTAATCTGTATGTCAAATCCCAGTTTCTTGTTATTGCCGGCTGTTATTTTTTTAAAGGGAATCTTCATTTCAACCGTGTAGTTGGTTCCGGTAACCTGGGTGGCCGATTGGAAGCCTTCAGCGATGCTTGCCGGATTGAAGGTCGTTTCGTTGTCAAAATTAACCCTGAATTGTCCGTCATCATCCTGGTAGAACGTTGTTTTCCCGTTGTTTTCGTCCAGGAACATTTCGACGGAATCCTGTTCCCATACGTTAGCACTGCTTTTATCGAGCTGGGCATCGCTAACCTGGATGAGCACATACAGATTCTGATCATCCCACAGGGTTCTCGCCACACCACTTGCACCCTGCCAAGCCATCTGGTACCGGTTAACCTGCATTTGGGCCGCATTGCTCCAGACCGCATCAACCGTCCCGTCCACAACAGGTGTGGCATAATTCGCGGTGGACTGGTAGGCATCCGTGGGATCAGGCTGGTGCTCTACCCTATACTTTGCAGGATCAATGACGCCATAGTACGCCGGTTTAGCCTGCAGGTTCTTGTCGAACAGAAGCGGGTTGGACGCGGCCCTCCAGCTCGTATGGTCATCCAGTCCCCAGAAGGTCACGCGCTTGATATGGGCTGCATGAGCCCTGAAGATATCCATCAGCTGTGCGTACAGATAACCCTGGGCATCCGCCAGCTTATCAGTAAGCTGATTGTTGCTGCCAGCCTGAATGTCCAGCTCGGTGATACTTACTTCGACGCCCAGGGAAATAAACTTTTCCAAGGTCAATTTCACGTTCTCCGGGTTCGTGTTCACATTGTAGTGCGCCTGCATGCCGATGCCATCGATCAGGAGCTTTCCCGGATGGGTAAGCGCATACTTTTCGTTGATGGATTTAACCATATTGTAAATGGCCTGTGCTTTCTTCTGGTTATCTTCGTTGTAGTCGTTGTAGTACAGCTTAATATCCCAATCGGGATGTTCGTCCAGCACTTCTCTCGCTGTCAGGAAAGCCTGCTCCAAATAGTCTGGTCCAATGGCATCGTACCATGGAGATTGACGGAGGGACCCTTCCCAATCGGAGGGATTCGCCGGGTTATCGTTCATCGCTTCATTGACGACATCCCAGGAAATTACCTTGTCACCAAAGTGCTCCATCACGGTTCGGATATGGGTCTTCAAGTTAACGAGCGCTTCGTCCCGTCCCAAGGGAATGGTATTCCCAGCTCCATCCTTTGCCGTATTCATCCATACCGGAGACTGCTGATGCCATACCAGTACATGTCCATGCATCTGCATCCCTTCAGCCAGAACCTTATCTACCATTGCATCCGCTGCCTCAAAGGTAAACTTCCCCTTCACCTGCTGCAGCGCATCCGGTTTCATGGCATTGCCAGCGGTAGCGACATTGTGGTGCATTTTTAGAAGCTCAAGCCGGACGCCTTCGAGATCCTCACTTGTGATTGCGTTGCCGATCAAAAAATTGTTTTGATAGGCATTTTTTACAGGAATCAGGTCCTTCTGTATGGCAATTGGGCCTGTGCCGGTTTTCTCAAAGCTGATGTCATCGATATAAAAGGACGCGGTTGCCTGATTTGAGCTTTCGATATAGAGGGTCAAATATTCGCCGCCTACACTGTTATAGCGGTAGCTTCCCTCGAATTTAACCCAGCCGTCGCTGGTGCTGATGGTTTTGGGTGAAAGAGCCACATAATTCGCGCTGCTTCCACTGCCGGTCTGCGTAGACAGCTGGAGCTGGGAGCTTGCGGGATCCAACAGCTTGACCCAGGCCGATATGGTATATTCGCTTCCCTTGTCTACATATTTCTCCACACGCAATGAAGGCCCGTTCCAGGTAGCAGATCTGTTCTCTACCTTCAAAGCATAAGAACCATTCCGGGTATGGTTCTCCTCCCCTGTGACGGTCAGCTTCTCCGTCCCGGCTCTGCCTTCAAAACCGCCCGGGGTCTGGTCTTCAAAAGTAATAGTGTTGAAAGGCAGCGCCGGGTCTCTAGGCGGCTCTTCTCCACCGTCCGTAGCTCCCTTCCCTGTAATAAGGAGATCTCCGATGTAGAACGGAACCGCAGCCCCGGCTGCATTGGAGTTCACACGCAAGGCTTGATCTTTGCTTGTATCTACGGTGAATTCCTTCGTCAAAATAACGGCTGTACCAGCTACATAAGGCACTTCTGCATAATTACCGTAGCTGCTTACGGTTTGGAGCGCCGCATTGGCACCATCCGGCAGATTTACACCCGCATCAACATAAACGGCAGCGGTCACCGTGTAGGTTTTTCCGTTCTCGAGTCCAAGGCTGCTGAATTTAAAATCAGCCGCATCCCAGTTGTTCGCCCTGTTGCTTACGTATAACGCTGCTCCGTCAGCATTGCCGGCAAAACCTTTACCGGTGACAGCCGTCAGGCTTGCACCACCCGACTGAACGGCCCCGCCTGCCCCCCCTGCAAAGGTTTCATGATAAACCGTAGTGGTCTCTTCTTGTTGCAGAGTTTCAGCTTTCACATCCGGAGCAAGCCCGCCAAATGGAATCAGCAGGATCACCGCCAGAAAAACCGGGAAGAAATGTTTGAACATTTTGATCATGTTTGCACTCCTCTAAACGGATTTTGTTAAAGCGCTTACAACAATAGAAAAGCCGCCCCCTTTCTCAACCCAAATCGTAGCATAATCCAATTAGTGCGTCTTACTCCAAATTAAAGATTGTGTCGTGGTTTTCTTAGTTCATTCCGCTGAGTCTTTGTTCTTTGGAAAAGAGCAAAAAAAATACCGCAAGACATCATCTGTCTTTGCGGTACCCATGAAGACACCAGGGAATTCCATCTAAAATACATGGCTGGAAGTTTATCCATTCAAGCTTGCTCTTACTCAAACTTGCTCTTACTCAAACTTACTCCTACTCAGTCCGCAATAAGATCCGTAACCTCTCTTCTCATACTCAGCGGGGTATCCTGTGTCGGCTGGCCCACGCGGACCAGGAGCTGAATCGTTCCGCCACCCGGAGCATACTCCTTGTGAATCCTCGTGTAAGGCTCCTTCATTTCAGGGTATTCCTCCAGCACCTGGCTCAGAGGCTGCATCACCAGTCCTTCCTCATGTCCGGCCAGAATCAACCTGCTGTAGAGCATGCCCGCCTTAACCTGACTAGTGCGGCTATTGTCCTTGCTCACAATCAGAGCGTAGGCCGGTGAGTGGTCCGCTGCCTCCCGGGCTGCCTGAACGGCAAGCTTGGTTGATGCTTTCTCGTTATTAAACGACGGAAAGAGGGTAATCATCCCCTGAAGGAGATGTTTCTTCACACCTGTGGTTCCTTGTCCTTCAAAGGAGAACCCGTAGCGGTATTTATTCTTCTGATATTCATTGGAACGGAATATGCGTGCTGATTCGTCATTCATCCGCGCAAGTCCGGTTTCGATATTCGTCCCCTCTACTCCATAGGCTCCCAGCTTCTGAATGCTGGCGGAATCCTCCAGTAGGGTTAGGGTTAAATCCTTATCATCATTGGTCTGCTTCAGCTGAGCTGTCTGCTCCGGTGTCAGCGGATCAGGCTTATAGGCCATCCGGTTCGTATCCGGCAAAAACAGATAGTCGAACAACGGATTCACCTGAGGTGCTGTCTTGGTGAGTATAATGTCCGCCACAGCCTTCTGATCCATGCTCTCGCTTAAGTTCTGCTCATCGTACTCACCATCCGGGAACAGCTTAATCTCCGTCTGATACCCAAGCTGCTCACCGGCAACCTTAAGGTATTCCAAAAAGGTTCCCTGCGAGACTAGGGTCTGCCGGGCCAATGGGTCTGTTTCCAGCGCAAGCCTCGTATGATCTGTATACAAGGAGAGCTTAAGTGGATTTTGCTTGTCTAGGCGGATTTTCCAGGGCTGCATATTGTGTCCATTCGCTGCCAGGAGCCCGTATGCTGCCAATTGCAGGCGTGGATCTTCGAATTGTCCGGCATAATCCCGCTTCCAGGGATCCAAATACTTCGCCTTCTTGAATACACCGCTTGCCGTGAATAGTACGCTAACCAGAAGCACGAACAGAACAACAACAGACAGAAGTACAATCATTGATCTTTTGGTACGCTTACTCATAGCCATCTCCCTTTGTACATCTCTATTTGTTAAGCCTATTCCCATTCAGACGGAATGCCACCCCGGATACAATGACAAGCCGCACATTCCCCCGGGTCCATTACATCAATGCCCGCTTTCTATCCTACCCGAGTGCAATAAGTGGATTGATGTGCTACCGTTAAGAAGTCTGCTCCGGGAGACGGCTTCCGGTAAGTGAATTTACTATGCAAAGGAGAGTTATTCACCTATGAAAAGTATCGCTGTATTTTGCGGATCGCGTGACGGAGCTTCCCCCGTCTACAAGGAAAGCGCCCATGCGCTGGGAAAAGCACTGGCAGAACACGGCATCACCCTGATCTACGGCGGGGCAACGGTTGGCCTCATGGGCGAGGTGGCGGACGCCGCTCTGGGAGCCGGAGGGAACGTTATCGGGGTCATCCCCCATTTTCTCAAAAGCCGGGAAATTGAGCACAAGCAGCTCACGGAACTGATCGTGGTAGATTCGATGCATGAACGCAAATTAAAAATGTCGGAGCTGGCTGAAGGATTCATCGCTTTGCCGGGCGGCCCGGGGACAATGGAGGAATACTTTGAGATTTTTACGTGGGCGCAATTGGGACTGCATCAGAAGCCTTGCGGCATATTGAACGTCCAGCATTATTATGATCCGCTGATTACCCTGTTCGACCAGATGGCCCGGGAGCAGTTCATGCTGGAAAAGCACCGCTCAATGGTCCTCACCGATACCACTCCAGACGGCATGATCCAGCAATTCCTGAGCTATTCGCCGCCACCAGTGAAAACGTACCTTACGGATGAGCGTACCTGATCAGAGATTAAAGAATTCTATAGCCGGGGCTTCCGGCGGTAATCTAATGAAGCAAGCCGCAAATGACCAAAAACGAAAAACAGCGATCCTCCAATGACCGGAGGATCGCTATTTTGCTGCTTTTTACTCTTTTAAGAACATAAGACGCTGTCTCTGTTGTAGGCGTATCTATTTATGAGACAGCGGCTTTTTCCTGCTGAAGATCATCTGTATACTGCCTAGGCCAGCTTAACCAGACTGTAGTTTTTCTTGCCTTTGCGGATGATGATGAACCGCCCGCCGATGGCGTCTTCTGCAGTGACCTCCGCCCCGATATCGGTAACGCGCTCACCATTAAGTGAAATGGCTCCCTTGGTGATGTCTTCACGTGCCTGGCGCTTGGACGGCTCAATACCCAGATCGACCAGCCAATCCACGATATTCTTCGAATCTCTGCCTGATGTGAAGGTCGGCATTTCCTTGAAGCCTTCCTCGATCTCCTCCGCAGTCAGGGAATGGATATCTCCGCTGAACAGGGCTGCAGTAATACGCTTCGCCTGCTCCAGCAGTTCCTCACCGTGCACGAAGCGGGTCATTTCCTCCGCCAGTGCCTTCTGCGCTTCGCGCTTATGCGGCTCGTTCTGTACCTTTTCCTCCAGGACGCCGATTTCCTCTTGGGTCAAGAAGGTGAAGTATTTGAGGTATTTCACCACATCGCGGTCGTCGGCATTCGCCCAGAACTGGTAGAACTCGTACGGCGTTGTTTTTTTCGGATCAAGCCATATTGCGCCGCCAGCGCTTTTGCCGAATTTGGTGCCGTCCGATTTGAGCATCAGCGGGATGGTCAGGCCGAACACCTTGGCGTCCGCCCCTTCTTTTTTACGGATCAGGTCCAGTCCGCTTGTGATATTACCCCATTGGTCGGAACCGCCGACCTGCAGCTGCACATCCTCGTGCTGGTACAAATGCAGGTAGTCAAGCGATTGCAGAATCTGGTAGGAGAATTCCGTGAACGAAATCCCGCTCTCCAGACGGCTGGACACTACATCCTTGGCGAGCATAGTGTTGATGCTGAAGTTTTTGCCATAATCTCTTAGAAATTCGATGACGTTAATCTTATGGGTCCAGTCATAGTTGTTGACCATACGGACTTGATTGTCGCTTTCGGTCACAAACAGCTTCTTCATCTGCGCCGTCAGCGCATCCACATTCGCCTGAATTTGCTCCATGGTCTGGAGGGAACGCTCACTCTGGCGGCCGCTCGGATCACCGATGGTTCCTGTTGCCCCGCCAATCAGAATGACCGGACGGTGTCCGGCAAGCTGGAAGCGTTTCAGTACCATGAAGGGAATTAAATGGCCGATATGCATGCTGTCGCCCGTTGGATCTACGCCGCAATAGAGTGAAACTGCCTTCGTGTTCGTTAACTCCCGCAGTCCTTCTGCATCTGTCTGCTGATTGATGGCATCGCGCCATTCCAGTTCATCGATAATGTTCAAGCTGATACAGCCCCTTTATTATGATTTTCGTATTCGTCTGATGTACGTTGAATCAGGTAACTCGTACCTCTTTACGGCGGACCAGGCAACAACAAAAAAATCGCCCCCTTGTCTATACAGACACAGGGACGATTATGATTAACCGTGTTACCACCCAAATTGCACAGACCGCCTGACGGCAGGGCCCGCACCACTCACAGCGAGGTATCGTTCGCTTGATTTCCGCTTGGCATTACCCAAGATACTCCAGAGTGTAATTCGCAGTCCATGTGTGTGCCAGGGTTCCATCCCCCCCGGCTTTCTGTGACAGGGACAAAGGCTGCTACTGTCTCGTTCATCGCATATCAGCTATAAGATTACTGAAAGTATAGTCAATTCAAAATTTGTTGTCAATGCCGGACCCGCCAGTTCTCCAAAGTGTAGACCAGCTTGCCTCCATAAAATCAGATTTTTTTGTTATCTATTTTTAATAACTATTCCCAAACAAACCCTTATATGTTATGTTGGATATATATGGATATTGGGAGGTGGTCTGGTCCGGGTACCGAATACACTTCTGGGAGCATGCAGAAAATTGAAAGCAAATCTAAATCCGCAAAGGAGGAACTACCATGAAACCGAGCAAGTATTTTTCGTTCCGCAGCTTTTGTTTTTTGGCCCTAACGTGTGTCCTTATCCTCTCCCTCTCAATCCCCCAGAAGCAGGCAGCAGCAGCAGGAGTCTCAGTCAAGGGCTTTCATGTAAGCGGTACCAAATTAATTGACGCAACAGGCAGCCCTTTTGTCATGCGGGGTATAAATCATGCGCACACCTGGTATAAAAATGACCTGGCAACCGTTATCCCTGCCATTGCAGCCACCGGCGCTAATGTAGTGCGGATCGTGCTCTCCGATGGGGGCCAGTGGTCCCTCGACAGTCTGTCCGATGTGCAGAATATACTTGCCCTTTGTGATCAGTACAAGCTGACCGCCATGCTTGAGGTGCATGACGCAACAGGCTCGGATAACGTTTCTACGCTGAATGCGGCTGTCAACTATTGGATCAGCATCAAGGATGCGCTAATCGGCAAGGAAGACCGGGTCATCGTTAATATTGCCAACGAATGGTTCGGCTCCTGGAGCACAGCGGCCTGGGCCAGCGGCTATCAATCCGCCATTCCAGCCCTTCGGGCTGCAGGCATCAAGAATACGCTGGTCGTGGATGCCGCAGGCTGGGGACAGTATCCGTCCTCTATTTTCACTAGCGGGAACGCCGTATTCAATTCTGATCCGCTTGCAAACACGATCTTCTCCATTCATATGTACGAATATGCCGGAGGTTCAGCCGCCACGGTAAAGGGCAATATTGACAATGCCCTGGCCATAGGGGTACCGGTCATCGTCGGGGAGTTCGGCTGGAAGCATACAAGCGGAGATGTCGATGAAGCAACTATTATGAGCTATGGGCAGGAAAAAGGCGTTGGCTGGCTCGCGTGGTCCTGGTATGGAAACGGCGGCGGCGTCGAATATCTCGATATGGCCAGCGGCCCTGCAGGCAGCCTCTCGGATTGGGGAAATTCCATTGTGAACGGTCCCTATGGCACGAAGGCAACCTCAGTACTCAACAAAATCTATACCACACCCGGTTACGTGCCTGTTCCGGACAATGGGACTACACCTACACCAACTGCCACACCGACACCAACCGCAACACCGACACCTACTGCAACGCCAACACCTACTGCCACACCGACACCTACTGCCACACCGACACCTACTGCCACACCGACACCTACTGCCACTGCAACTCCAACAGCCGCTCCAGCCGGTCTTGAACTCTATTACCGCGCCGGTAATACGAATACCACGGACAACGTGATCAAACCCCAATTTAATATCAAGAACAACGGCACCTCTGCCGTCAACTTGAGCGGGCTGAAGATACGGTACTATTTCACCAAAGACGGATCGCAGACACTTAATGGTGCAATGGACTGGGCACAGATGGGTGCGGCCAACATTACCATTACTTTTGGAACTGCCAATGCCGCAGGTGCTGATTCCTATCTAGAAGTCGGCTTTACCCCCGGAGCAGGTTCTTTGCCGGCCGGAGGACAGACCGGAGATATCCAGCTGCGGCTATTCAAAGGCGACTGGAGTAATTTTAACGAAGCAGATGATTATTCCTTTGATGCCGCCAAAACGGCTTTCAGTCCCTGGAATCATGTAACGCTGTATCAAAACGGCACACTCGTGTCGGGCGTACAGCCTTAAGCACGGTCGTTATCACCTGAATCTGTATAAAAACAAAGGGGAGTACCTTCGGCCGCTGCCGGCCCGCAGTACTCCCCTTTACTTATCGATTCGATGACAAACGGGCGGGACAGGGTTGTCCTCTGATTCTTCAATTAAGCACCGGCTGGTGTATAATGCAAGGAGCATCTCTGATATTCACTGGTATAGTGATACATAAAGCATACCATTTCCAATACTACAGATCAGCGGACCTTGCCGTTCAAGTGTCCCTGCCGAAAAGAGGTTATCATCATGACATTGTCTGCTTATTCCACCTATGATGCGCTGGGACTTGCCGCGCTGGTCCGTGCGCGGGAGGTGTCGCCGCGTGAGCTTGTAGAGGCGGCTTTCGCCAGATTGGACGAGGTCAATCCCCTGCTGAATGCCGTTGTCCGCACCCGCCGGGAGGCGGCCTTGAAGGAGGCCGATGCCATGCCGGCAGATGATCCGTCCCGGCCGTTTGCCGGTGTGCCCTTTCTGCTGAAGGATATCTCCCAGGCGATTGGTGGTGAGCCGCTCACTTCTGGCGCCCTCCTGCTGAAGAATAACATTGCCAAACGCGATTCGAACTATGTCGCCCGTATCCGAAACGGCGGGTTTATTCCGCTCGGGCACACGAATACCCCCGAGTTCGGTCTGAAAAATATCACCGAGCCGCTCCTGCACGGGCCTGCACGGAATCCCTGGAGCACGGACCGCTCCCCCGGAGGCTCCAGCGGCGGAGCTGCCGCCGCAGTGGCTTCCGGAATCGTACCGGCTGCGGGTGCCAGCGACGGAGGCGGCTCAATCCGCATCCCGGCCTCCTTCACCGGCCTGTTCGGGCTGAAGCCTACCCGCGGCCGTACGCCGGTAGGGCCGGGAGTCGGCCGCCAATGGCAGGGCGCCTCCATTGATTTTGCGCTGACGCGTTCCGTGCGCGACAGCGCAGCCATGCTGGATCTGCTGCAGATTGTGCAGCCGGAGGCCGCGTTTCAGACGCCGCTGTATCCGGGCGTCTATCTGGACGATCTTATAAATCCCGCACCGCGCAAGCTGCGGATTGCTTTCACAACAGCCTCGCCTGTCGGAACCCCAGTCACCGGAGAGGCGGCTGCAGCTGTATTAAAAACCGTAAAATGGCTCCAGGAAGAAGGCCATGAGGTCGAAGAGAAGCTTAGTCCGGTAAACGGCGTGCGGCTGATGGAAAATTACTATACGATGAACGCCGGAGAAGTGGCGGCCATGTTCCTGTCTCTGGAAACCGGGATGGGCCGCAGCATTGCGGCACATGAGGTGGACATCGTGACCTGGGTGCTGGGGGAAGCCGGTAAAAAGGTCTCCGCCGCCGAATTCGTGCACAGCCTGAACGAATGGGATGTGGCTGCCGCACAAATGGCGGGCCTGCTGAGCCGCTTTGACCTCTACATCACACCTGCGAATGCGGATTCCGCACCTAAGATAGGAGAGCTTACCCAGCAGCCGGAGGAAATAGAAGCTTTGCTGCACGTAAGCGAGCTGCCGAAGGATGCGCAGCGGCGGATGATCTACGAAATGTTCGAGCCCAGCCTGACTTATACCCCTTTTACACAGCTGTCCAATCTCACGGGTCAGCCCGCCATGAGCGTTCCCCTGCACCTTACACCGGCAGGCCTGCCTATTGGAGTTCAGGTGATGGCTTCCAAGGGCCGCGAGGATTTGCTGCTGCAGCTGGCCGCCCAATTGGAGCAGTCGGAGCTGTGGGTGGGGATGAAGGGGAATCCAATGTTTCCTTAGCCCCAGACCCTTCATCTTGGAATGCCGGTGGCTGCAGCCCCAAAGATTGCACCATCCCCACAACCAAACATTCCCTCCCGCTTCAGCAGTAGCAGTCCCCGGGTCCGGATGATTTAGAATCAACTGAAGCCCCTTCAGTATGACTTTCGGGAGCTGTGGGAGCAGGTCTTACCCCGAGCGGAATTCCCGGGGTGTCTGTCCGGTCTCACGGTGGAACAGGCGGGAGAAATAATGGACCGAGCTGAAATGATATTTCCCGGCGATTTCTGTGATACTCAGCGAGGTATGCAGCAGATCCTCCTTGGCCCGGTTCAGCCGGAAGCGGTTCATATACTGGACGGGCGAACAGCCGGCTGACTTTCTGAACAGCTCGAAGAAATGCCCCCGGCTCAGCTTCAATTCCCGGTAATAACATTCCAGCGGCCTCGGCACTTCATGCAGCAAATCCTGTTCGAGCCGCTCCAGCAGCGCGCTGATCCGGCGGTCCGGGAACGGCGGGTCCCTCAGCGTCTGTTGGAGGAAAAAATCAATAAACTCCTGGAAGTTCCGCTGAATGCTCAAATTGCGAATAACCGTCTGCTCATTTACAAATTGACCTGAAGTGTAGAACTTCTGAAACCGTTCAGCCCACACACGGACAGAACCGGCCTGAAGCTGCAGCGGGAGCGGATACGGAAGTTGCGGACCCAACCATTCCGGCAGCAGCGGCTCCGGTTCATAACAGATCGGGCAGGCCCAATCGAAATGGCCCTCCCGGTCCACATGACCCCAGTCGAAATAACAGCACAGATGTACCATCGGCTCTGCCGGATCAGCCAGCCATTCATGGGACTGTCCGGGAGGCAGATAGACCAGTGAGCCCGGGCTTACCTGGACTTGTGTCCCCTCGGTCTCCAGTACCCCGTAACCCTCACTGACCAGATAGACAGAGCTCATATAGCAAATCCGTTTCGAGCTTGACTGCCCCTTGGCAAAAGGATACCGGGTGGCCAGATAGACATACGGGTGCAAGGCTGAAAGCTTCATCTCACCATCCTCCCGCTATGCTTATTGGGCGCCGGCGGATGCTGCCTCCGCTTCAATGGCTGCCGCTAATTCCTCATACGAGCCACCCTTCAGCAGTTTGCCGTTCACCATAAACTGTGGTGTTCCATTGACTCCATAGTTTCCAGCCGTTTTGAAATCCTCCTTCACCGGCAGCATGTAAGTATGCTCCTGCAGATCTTTGGCAAAGCGGTCATAGTCTATGCCGCCGATATTATTTTTGACGAAATCAAGCAGAAACTGCGGTGTGGCCCAGATCTTGGTCTCATCCCCCTGATGGTCGTAGAGCTTGCTCATGAACTCCCAGAATTGTTCGTTGTCCTGGGCTGCAATGGCTTCCCCCGCACTGGCTGCCATGATCGAATCCCGGTCGATAAAAGCAAAGTTCATGAAGAACAGCTCTGCCTTGCCGGTATCGACGAACTCTTTTTGGAAGCGTTCGAAGTACGTTTCCTTCCATTTTTTGCAAGAAGGGCATTTGAAATCTGCGAATTCAATCACCTTCACCTTGGCAGTGCTGCTGCCCAGATGGGGCTGCTTCTCATATTTCAGGCCTTCGGCATCGTATTCCCCACGGATTTCCGTATAGTTGGGCAGTCCGCTGAGGCCTGAGGAAGCCGCTGATGGCCGTAGAAAAAACACGGACGCCGCAATCACGAGAACGGCAATCATAACGACAGATATCGCAAAGGCAGATCCTGACCGGGGCTGCCCGGTACGGCTCTTGCTGCCCCGGATGGAACGAGTCTGATTGGCTGAATGAGGCTGATGGGCTGAGTTCGAAAGATTGGATAGCTTGCCCTTTGCTTTGGACATGGTTAAGATCCCCCTCAAAAGAATTTCATCATCTGAACAATAAATGATAACGCTTTCTAAATTAATCGTAGTGATTCTTTCCAGCTCCGTAAAGGTACGTTTGCGGTGCCTTGCGTACCTTTTTCCCTGTGCAGGCCTTTCCTGGCAGTTGTGATCTACCTTTCGATCCCCTATTGCCTGATTACTGTATAACCATCCGCGAATTCATCCGCCGATCGTGCAAAAATACGACACCTTGCTAAATACAACCGGCCATCAACCGGTTACATTGTAGAAGACTGGAGGCCAGGGTTAATGCGCCGACTGCTACGGCTGGCCTGCTACGCATTTGCAGAGATGAAAGGAGGAGAACCTATGCATGAAACCACAAGTATAGGAAATTCAGAGGATTCAATCCTGTCTTTGCCGCTGGCAAAAGAACAGGCCCAGGAACACGCGGCCCGGCATAACCTTACTTTGGAGGGACCGGCAGCAGATTTTTTTGAAGGAGCGCTACTGGGAAACGGCGGGCTTGGGGTGGTGCTCACTACCCGCCCGGATGCGGTGATGCTCCATTTTGGACACAATAATGTCTGGGATATCCGAATAGCGGAGCAACATGCTGAGGAGATTATGACCTTTAAAGAGGTCTATAAGCGGTTCGAAGCGCTTCCCGCTGAATTACCGCAGCTCATGGACCACCCGTGGTACCGGGAATATTGCGAGATGGCCGGGGACAACTACAGCAAAAGCTACCCGCGTCCGATGCCCTGCGGTTCACTGCTGCTCCGGTATGACCGGCGTACAGCCGAGGTGCTGGGGCACACCCTCCACATCGGGGACGGACGCTGCACGGTTGAGTTTCTGGTCCAGGGGGAGCGGGCTGTATTGGAGGTTTTTGTGGATGCCGTTCAGGACCGGCTGTGGATGTCTGTATGCAATTCTGCTAGCGGCAAAGCTCTATCGCTGTTTCACGAAGCACGGCTCATTCCCGACCCCAACACGCCTTCCGGGTTCCCCTCCGCTGTAATCGATGTTGATCCCGCGGCGGGAGTGCTGTCCTTTACCCAAGTCCTGCCCTGTGTGGAGGCTCCCGAGGTTCCCTATAGCGGGCATGACCAAGATAAGGCTTTCCGGCTGGCGGTCCGCATCACAGGCGCAGTTCCTTCGGCTGGCGGTGAGGGGGACCGGCTCAGCATCGCTGATACCGGCAGCGGCTTCTCCGCCTGCGCGGAGCTATGGGAGGGCCGCAGGACGGTAATCCAGCAGGCGGCAGCGCAGATGCACCCGCCCGAATTGTCCGGGTACACCGATGCCTGGCAACGGACAAACGAAAAGTGGCAGGAATACTGGGAGTGCTCCAGTGTGTCCCTGGAGGACGAATTTCTGGAGCGGGTCTGGTACCGCAATCTGTACTTTTTAAATTGCTCTGTCCGTGAAGGGGTCACCTGTCCCGGGCTGTTCGCCAACTGGAGCTATGGTTCCATCGGGTCCGAATGGCATGGGGACTATCACATGAACTACAATACACAGCAGCCATTCTGGGCAGCATTCTCCAGCAACCATCTGGACAAGCATCTGCCTTATGCGGATATGGTAGACCATGTGCTGCCGGTCAGCCAACAATGGGCACGGGACTACTACGGGCTGCGCGGTGCTTATTTCCCCCATTCCGCCTACCCGGTAGAAATGACGATGATGCCTTATCCGGTTCCGCACTGGGGCTGGGAGGTCTGTGAAACGCCGTGGACCGTGCAAAGCCTATGGTGGCATTACCTCTACTCCATGGATGAAGCCTTCCTTCGCAGCCGCGCATTTCAGCCGATCCGGGAAGCCGTCCGGTTCATGGCAGATTACATGCAGCGGCCGGAAGCCCGGGGTCCGCGCTGGAATGACGACTGTTATCATATCTTTCCTACTGTCGTACCGGAGCTATACGAGATTGCGCCGGGCTTTGCCCGGAACAGTGATTGTCTGATCGATCTGGCTCTGACAAAATTTATTTTCCATGCATTTATCCGGGCCTGTGCGGTGCTTGGACAAGAGGAAGCGGAAGACGGCCTGCTTGCAGAGGTTCAGGAAATTCTTAATCACTTTCCCGAATATCCGACAGCCGAATCCAATGCAGGCCAGGTCTTTGTGTCGGTGGCAGGAGAGAATCCCGAGGTCGTCTACAACGTCCCAGTTCCGCTCGCAACAGTCTTTCCCGGAGAAGAGCATGGTCTGCACTCTTCCCCGGAAGAATACCAGACGGCGGTGGAGTCCTACCGCAATCACCGGAATGAAGGCGGGAATGAACTGGTATTCCAAGCTCTGGCCGGGGCGCGGCTCGGCATCCTCGATCTGGAGCGGTTCAAGCGGCAAATTGCCTATTGTCTGCTGCCTAACGGCACTTGCACCGACAGAGTGCTGATGAGCGGGGGACGGTACCCGGATACAGCGGACTTTGACTTCATGTCCCGGATGGGTGTCTGGTTCGAGAATTTCTCGCTGCCCGCCGTAATCAATGAGTGCCTGCTTCAGAGTTACAACGGGGTGCTGCGGTTCTTCCCGAACTGGCCGGAGCATCAGAGAGCAGAATTCCGCAGCCTGCGGGCGGTGGGCGGCTTCCTGGTCAGTGCAGCTTTTGAAACGGGTGAAGTGCAGTGGATTGAGGTGTTCAGTGAAGCAGGAGCCGATTTGTCCTTCTATATCCCTTGGGCCTATGGAGCCGAATGTACCGGAGATTCCGTTGGGCGGCAGATCTGCACAGGAGGGACAGGAACGCTGCAGACAGTTACCGGTGAGACCCTCCGCATGGTAAAACACAGCAGGGAATAGCTGGATCTGGTTATGGATTCAGATCCTCCACATTGAAGCGCCCTCCAATCTCTGATTGAAATTGGAGGGCGCTTTTGCAGGGAATACTTCACTTCACAAAAATAACTGGGGTCATTGCTTCTAACCTACCTGCAGCTGCTCCAACTGGCTGTTCAGTGTATAACTTCCCCCAGCCTCGGTGAGAAGAGTACTCCGGTGTTCACCCGAGCGGACAGTTATTGTACCCGCTGAAAAGGTGCGTAATGTAGCCGTGGTTAGTATTCCATCCTTCCAATCCATATCTACCTCGACCTTCCCTTTGGCGCAAAGCCCTGCTACCGAGCCTGTGCTCCAATCTGCTGGAAGCGCGGGCAGCAAATGAATCTCTCCAGCCCGGCTCTGCAGCAGCATCTCTGCAATGGCAGCCGTTCCGCCGAAATTGCCGTCAATGACGAAGATATTGCTCTCCGCTCCGGCAATACCAGCCTTTGAATAGGTCAGCAGATTGTCCAGACATAACCCGCTGATCAGATGCGAGATATGCCTATAGGCCCGCTCCCCGTCATGGAGCCGGGCAAAGTACAGCCCAAACAGCGCGGCGGTAAATTCCACATCCTCCAGCTCATCCTGCATCATGCGGTTCTCCAGCGTGACCCGGGCCGTCGCGCTGAGCTCCGGCGTCTCCTCGGGTGTAATCCGGCTGGCGGGATAGAGTGCAAACAAATGGGAGAGATGACGGTGCTCCGGCTGTGCCTCCCTGTAATCCTCCAGCCATTCCTGCAGCTGCCCCTGTCTGCCGATCTGCAGCGGCGGCAGTTTGTGGATCGCCTCTTCAAGCTGCGCCTGAAGCTCTTCATCCTTATTCAGCAGCGCTGCCGCTTTCAGACAGAATTCAAAAAGCTCCCGGACCAGCACCATGTCCATAGTCGGCCCCATAGAGAGCTGCCGGTTCTCACCACTATGACCCTCCGGATAGAAACTGTTCTCCGGCGAATTCGAAGGTCCTGTCACCAGCCAGCCGTACGCCGGATGTATGATCATGTAGTCTAGGAAGAAGGCTGCTGCTTCTTTAAGTACAGGGTAGGCCTGCCCCTCCAGAAACTCAAGATCCTGACTGTATTCGTAGTGCTCGATCAGATGCATGGCGATCCACAGTCCCCCGGTGACATTGAGCCCCCATGAGGTTTCCCAGCCGGGTGCGGTGAATCCCCAGACATTGGAGAACACATGAGCAACCCAACCTGTACTACCGTAGAAATCTCTTGCTGTCACTCTACCCGCACGGGACAAAGCCTCAATGTAACGCATTAGCGGCAGATGACTCTCTCCCAGATTCGCAATCTCGGCAGGATAGTAATTCATCTGGGTATTGACATCCAGATGGTAATCGCAGCTCCAGCCCATCCGGCAGGCTTCGCCGTCATTCCAGATCCCTTGCAGATGCAGCGGCAGCGGCGAGTCTGCACGTGACCCGGCAATCATCAAGTAGCGGCCGTACTGCAGGAACAATGCAAACAGCTCCGGGTCTCCGCTGTGATTCTGCTGCAGCAGGGCGATGCGTCTGTCCGTCGGCAGCTCCGAAATCTCCGAGCGTCCCAGCCGGACATCGACCTTGCTGAATTCTTGACGGTAATCCCGGATATGATCAGCGCGCAGTCTGGCATAGCCCTTAGCAGCCGCCTGTTCCAGACTTCTTGCACTCTGTGCCTGCAGGTCCGCTCCTGCATGCTGGTAATCGGTGCTGACCGTAAAATAAATCCAGGCTTCATCCGCCCCGGCTACTATCAACCGGCCATCCCGGCAGTTTAAGGTTCCCCCGGAGGCTGCGACCCTGATTCGGCCTTCAGCCCTTACTCCACAGGTGCCGTCGCTGTGTACCTGCTCCCTCGCTTGGGCTTGAAATTCCAGGGTATCCCCGTTCACAGAGCGGACAATGAACGAGCCTGTGCCGCCAGCAGCACTTAACGTGAAGGATACGCCACCAGGCGATTCACTCCAGATCCTCGCAGCTACAACATCATCTGCATGGGAGGCAAAAACCTCGCGCAGCACCGTGCAACCACCGCTCTGAGACTCCGCATGCGCAACTGCACGATCCAAATCCAGCCCGCGTCTGAACCGGGCTTCCATATTCCCTGCCCGCTCCACTTCCTTCTCAGCTTCCCCTTGCCTGTCCGGACTTTCAAAGGAGAACACAATCTCGCACAATCCCAGGTGGGTCCCGTAATTCCGCTTCTCCGGCTGCAGATATCGCTTGGCAAGCCGGTCACCTTCTGCATAATCACCAGCCATAAAAAGCCCCTGCATGCGCCGTAGTGCCTCCTTCCCGCCAAACGGGCCGGGAACAGCCTCTTCTCGTCCAGACCAGTAGGTCACCTCGGTCATACTCCACACTTCACGCTGCGGAGCCGCCATAACCACTGCGCCGATCCTGCCATTTCCGATCGGCAGTCCCTGGCCCCAGCCCGCAGCCGGGCTGGAGTACCATAATTTCAAATCGCTCAATTAGCATCCTCCTGTCTGTCCTCTGATCTGGCATATGAATAAAACCTCCGTTCAAACCATCCGTTCCCTAAAAAACAATAGCGGAAACAGCGATGCCGGCCTTGGCAGGCCGGCATCGGTTTGGCGTAGCACGGTTGCTTGTGCAGCAGCTTATTTCACTGAAGCGTCATACGCCTTTTGCAGAATTTCCAGGTAGCGGTCCAGCTTCAGGTCCTTCAGACCCTTCACATAGGCATCCCAGTCCTTGTTCAGATCCTTATTGCCGGTAATGAACTGAAGCTCATTCTGCTCAATGTAGTTTCTCAGATTCGTCTGCAGCATGCTGGCTTCGTCAATCTCTGTCGGATCAATCCAGATGGACCAGAGCGGGAACAACTCCTTAGGTTCATGACCCTGGTACAGCAGCGAAGCATTGTACAATCTGCGTTCGTAGCCGTTCGAGGAATAGATATCAGTCGCCTGAACGAAGGTGTCGCGGTATTCCTTCGGCATGTAGAAATGTCCCATTCCGCTCCAGCCCGCATTACGCGCCGCTTCGCCTTCCGCCATCGGGATCGGCTTGATCACCGGTTTGACATCCTTGCCTAGTGCGACATCGCCTGCCACCGGATCGGTCCAGTCGATTCCCTTCATGCCGCTTGCCGCGTTCGTCTGGCCTTCCGGTGTGAACATATAATCCACCATCTTGATCAGAGCCACTTTTGCCTCTTCACTGGCTTTGTTAGTGATGACGAACTTGGCGCCTGGTGACACCCCGCCCGCATCATGTGTCGTGTAAGAGATCCCTTTCGGTCCGGTAAGCGGTGGCAGGGCATTGTAATGTGCGGAACGGGTGTTACCTGGATCGATGTTGATGAAAATCGCCGGATGCATGCCTGCACCTGCGCCGAGGATTTCGGCATCCGCATTTTCACCGATTTTCTTAAAGGCCTCCGCATTCTGGGTAAAAGCCCCCGGATCGATCAGACCGGCATCATACAGCGATTTGATATAGGTCAGGCCTTCCTTCCATTCCGGCTTAACAGCGGCTGACTCCACCTTGCCGTCCGTCATATTCAAGTAGTTGCGGTCATCATCATAGACGAAGCTGTTCATAAGATAAGGAATAATGCGTACACCAAAATCCTCAGTAGAACCGCTCAGCGGCACTTCATCGGCTTTGCCGTTGCCGTTCGGGTCCTTCGTCTTGAAGGCTTCCAGCATTTGCTTGAACTCCTCTGTAGTCTTCGGCTCTTCCAGGTTCAGCTTCTTCAGCCATTCGGTGTTGATCCACATTTTGTTCGGATAGGAACAGTGGAAGCACTCGGCGTAAGCACCCAGACCATAGATATTGCCGTCAGGAGCCGTATTCAGCGTTTTCATTTCAGGGTGCTTTTCCATGGCTGCTTTGATATTCGGTGCATATTGGTCAATCAGGTCATTCAGCGGAACCAGAACGCCCTGCTGGCCATATTTCAGCACATCCCCCTGGGAGAATTCATCAATGTAGGCAGTGAGCAAATAAGCATCGGGGTAGTCACCGCTGGCGAGTGAGATTTGGCGTTTTTCCTTGGCGCCGTCGGAGGGATTAATCTGCCAGTTGAATTTGATGCCGAACTTGTCTTGAACGAATGTGGTGAATTTATTGGTCGGGATATCAATGCCTGATTCCTGGACGGCAAAGACGCTGACCTCCACAGGTTTTGACGCCTCCGCTGCGTTTCCGTTGCCAGACGCTGTGCCGGATGCTGTACCGGACGGGCTTTCTGTATTATTTTTGCCCGAGCAGCCACTGATCACAACTGTAAATACCGTTACCAGCATTAACAAGGCTAACAAACTTTTCTTCAAAGCTGATCAACTCCCTCTTTGTAGTTGGACAGGTTGGTTATGTGTTGCCAAATGGAAACGGCTGCCCGTCCTTAAACAGACAATATCCGTTTATAGCGAGAAAGATAAGGATCATTTATTGCACGAAGCATATAAATGCTTATCTTTTAAGAAAGGCCTCACCCCCTTACCGGTTCATCGCTTCCCCTTACCCCTTGACTGAGCCGACCAGCATGCCCTGTACGAAATACCGCTGCACAAAAGGATAAATGACAAGCACAGGCAAGGTGGCGACGACTATCAGCGCATATTTCAGTAGTTCGGCCATCTGCTGCCGCTCTACCATCGCCATGGCATCCATCGCCCCGGCACTGTTGTTCTGGATAATGATACTGCGCAGCACCAGCTGCAGCGGGAACAAGTCAGCCGATTTCAGATAGATCAGGGCATCGAAATAGGAATTCCATTGGCCGACTGCATACATCAGCACCAGCACCGCAATAATCGGCTTGGAGAGCGGCAGCACTACACTGCGGATGAAGCGCATATCGCTGCAGCCGTCAATCTCACTGGCTTCCAGCAACTCCTCGGGAATGGAGGACTGGAAAAAGGACCGGGCAATAATCACCTGCCATACCCAGATCGCATTGGGAATCAGCAGCGCCCAGCGCGTATCGATCAGGTGCAGCTCCCGGACCACCATATAGGTGGGAATCAGCCCGCCGCTGAAGATCATTGTAAAGGTAATGATCATCATCAACACATTGCGGCCAAAAAAAGCTCTGCGCGACAGCGGGTAGGCGATCATAATCGTCAGGGTCACACTGATCAGCGTACCGGCTGCCGTATAAAAGATGGAATTGGCATACCCGCTGATAATCTCATGCGTACTGAACAGGACCTTGAAGCCCTTGAAGGAAATATCGACCGGCCACAGCCAGACCCGGCCCGAGGTGACAGCTGCCGGACTGCTGATGGAGCTGCTGATAATGAAGATAAGCGGATACAGCACAACGATAACTACAAGGATGAGTACGGTGTACACCACAGTCAGAAATATCCGGTCACCGACGGATTCTTTAATTTTTTGGGGAACTGCTGCCGAAGCTGCCATACAGGAACTCCTTTCTTACCAGATGCTGTTATTGGTGATTCGTTTGGCCAGTCCGTTCACGGTAACCAGCAGAACCAGATTGATCAGTGAATTGAACAAGCCGACCGCGGTAGCAAAGCTATAATTGGCATTCAAAAGGCCGATCCGGTAGACATAGGTGGCTATAATCTCAGAATTAGCGATATTCAGCGGGTTTTGCAGCAGATAGACCTTTTCAAAGCCAATCGCCATCACGTTACCCACATTCAGAATCAGGATAATCACAATCGTAGGTACGATTCCGGGAAGATCGACGTGGCGGATCTTTTGAAACCGTGAAGCGCCATCCACCCGAGCCGCCTCATATAGTGTAGGATCGATGCCAGCCAGTGCGGCCAGGTAGATCACGGCGCTGTAGCCTGCGGTCTGCCAGATGTCAGACCAGACATAGATGGAGCGGAACATGCCGGGCTCCCCCAGGAAATTCACCGAATCCAGGCCGAAGAAATTCATGGCGATGTTGGCGAACCCCAGACGCGGAGCCAGAAACAGCATAATAATGGAGACCATAACTACAGTGGAGATAAAATATGGCGCAAACGATACAAGCTGGACGAACCGTTTGAACCTGCCGCCACGGATTTCATTTATCATCAGCGCGAGCAGGATCGGAATCGGAAACCCGGCCAGCAGCAGATAGCCGCTCAGCAGAATGGTATTCTTGACCAGCGTCCAGAACAGCGGATTCTCAAAAAACAGTTCGAAGTGCTTAAAGCCGACCCAGGGGCTGCCCCATATCCCCTTAATTACGTTATAGTCCTTGAAAGCCAGTACAGCATTCGCCATTGGATAATACTTAAAGATCAGAAAGAACAGCAAAGGCGGAATGACGAGCAGATGCAGCTGCCAGTGTTTCATGATATTTTTTCCGGCGGTATGCAGCCAGCCCTGGCGTTTGCTTCGGGGCGCCGTTTGGGTGCTCATAACCATTTCTTTTTCCAGATGAATCTCCCCCCTTAAAAGTTTGGCCAGCGTTACTTCATTGATTTCACATCGCGTCAAAAACTTACTTCGTAAGCAGATGCTTAGTTTGCCAGCCGCTGCTCCCTTGCATTAGTTCGAGCAAAAATCGGTTCGGAAGCATTCGCTTTGTACTATTTGTTTGTGTGATAGCGCTTTCTCACGAGTTGATCATAGGGCATGATAACCGGCTTTGAACAGGTACACTTCCGTATTTTGCGTACAGATCGCCCGGTTTGCAGGGGGCATCACTTCCTGGGACGGCCTGATTTCCGCGGTCTTGCAAGCGGATACATTATTTGGCATACCCCTTGGGCAGAAACGGCTGCACCGCCCGGGAGGGACAATGCAGCCGCTATATTCTTGGGGTTGCAGGAGAATCTGCATCCCCCTCTCCGAGGGGCCCCCGCTTCACCTGTCCTTCCCAACTTCCCCGGACCAGGAGATAAGCACAAGTGGAAAAAGTGAACTTAATACCGCCGAAAACAGCAAATGTGAAGGTTTAGGTGGAAAAAGGAAACTTAAAAATTCCATATCCCCCTCCACCGAGGGAAATGAGCTAGATTAGTTTTACTTTTTCCACTTAGTCTGCCGAGCGCAGGGTGCTCGGGCCAGTTAGTTTTACTTTTTCCAACACTTTTCTATTCAGCATTCGATTGTCTGTAGGTGCTGGGGGAAATGCCGGTTAACCGTTTGAAGGCTCTACGGAAGGAATGTGAGCTGTTGTAGCCCACTCTTGCCGCAATCTCATCCACCGTATACCTGCTGTCTTTCAGCAGGAGCGCCGCCTGGTCCATCCGGACCTTCACCAGATGATCGGAATAATTCACACCAGTCACCTCCTTGAACAGCTGGGAGATGTATTTTTCCGGCCGTTCCACATGCTCTGCCACCCGGTACAGGGTCAGCTCGGTGTCCGAATACATATCCTCGGTATACTGGTAGATCTGCTTGATGATCTGGGTATGCGCGTCCTTCTTTTTATTGGCGATGTACCCGCAGAGTCCCTCCATGACGGCATGGAATTCGGCCTGGATGTTATCCGCCGGCTCCGAGGAACTGATGTCGATGATCCGCTGCTTGACGCTTTCGAACAAAGGAGATTCCATGAAGATTTTTTGATCCAGCAGCTTCAAAAAGGTGCCCTTCATCTCCCCGATCAGCTGATGCTTCATCTCAATGGACAGCTCCCGGCCGCCAAGATTCTGCGCAAAGGTGGAATCCATAATGCGTTTGGCCTCAGCCAGCTCCCCGGCACGGATCGTACTGATCAGCCGCTGCTCCGTATCAAGCGGATAATAATAGGTCGTATTCTCGATTCTGGCCTCATGATTCCACGTCATGCCTTTCTTGTTCGTATACACGGCATATTCCAGCGCCTGCTTCGCTTGCTCAAACGACCCGCTGACCTCTGTTACTGAAGCGAAATAGCCTCCGAACCCGGACTGCACCGAAATCTTATATTCCTTCAGCACATATTGCGCCAAGTTCTCCATGATGTGTGTAATCGCTACCTCCTGGTCCGATGCAGATTCATCAGGGCCGGAGAAGAACAGGCCGACCATTTTGTCCGAGCCCATATCGGCCATAGGCAGCGGTCCGGTAAGCGAAGCGAGCGCCTGCTTCACCAGTAGGCGGGCGGCGTTCAGCTCATTGAGGATCTCCACGCTATCCATCCCGGCATAGCCGTTAATCTGGATCAGTCCGGCATAGCCGGTTCCCTGATTCAGCCCGATATCCGCCTGGGCGGCAGCAGATACAATCTCCTCCCGTGACTCAAATTCTCCGGCAACCAGCCGCTTAATAAAAGCATCCCTGACCAGAGGCAGCTGACGGTTAAGCTCGCTTTCGAGCAGCTTATTCTTGGTGATCATGTTGGCAATATTTCCGCTCAGGAAATCGAACTCACTCTGCTCCGCCGTCTCCTCCTTGCCGAACTGCTCTTTCATCACATTTAGCATCCGGTTGATCGGTGCACTGTTCCGGTAGGCGAGCACCAGGCCGGCCAGTAATCCGAGGAACAGAGCGCCTCCGGTAATCAGCCAGGACATATATTTGATTCTATTGGCATTCTCCAGCAGGATGCCTCGGGGAATACCTGCCTGGTATACCCAGCCGTTCGAATCCGAACGGGTTGAAATCACCAGATCATCCCGGTAAAACTGGCTGACCTTGCTGTTATCAAACGAGGAATCCGCATGAAGCCGGTTCACATACGCCTCATCTTTTCCTTGCAGCACAATGGTCTTCCCATCGGCATCGCTGATATGAACCCAGCCCCCGTAGCGTTCAGTCAGGCCAGACAACAGGCTGGCGATGATTTTCTCGTCGATCATCACGACCACAACGGCCGGAGAAGAATCATTGAAGCTATCGAGCGGCAGTGACTGCATGTAGGTGATCACCGAGGTTTGTGCCCCTTTGCTGACAAAGGCGCTCAGCGGTTTGATCTCACTCCGGTGGGTTTTCTGCAGAACCTGCTTCTTCCAGTCCGCCAGCGGAAGTTCGTTGTAATGATATATCTCATAGTAATGCTCCGGACGGTAAGAAGAGCCGGGGGTCAGCACCAGATCGTAATTGGCCAGATAAATATAATAATCCTGCAGGAAATCATTCGTCTGGCCGAAGGTCAGCACATTGCGCATGGTCCTCCAGATTCCGTAGACATTGGTCCCCTCTCCCCGTTCATTCAACAGTACGTTCAGTTCGGGATTCACCGCGAGCTGTCGGGTCAGCCCCTCGACTTCAGCCATCCGGCGCTCAAGAATTTCCTGGCTTTTTTGCAGCTGGATCACACTGTTCTCAATGGAAATGGACTCTGTTACAGAGATCGATGTACGGTAAGACATGTAGCCGCCTATGCCCGGAATAATTAGAATAATGATGTAGGAGATCAGAAATCTGCGGAAAACCTTGGAGTATTTGAGCATGGTTGGATTCCCCTCTCAGTTGGTAGCGCTCACAGCATAAGCTTAAAACAAATTGCTTCACAGTCAAGCTTTTGTCTCCAGCGCCATTGGAAAAGACGGTCTAGATTGCAATACGACCGGGAGCATTCCCGGCAGCTAGAACGCCTTTACTCTCCATAAAAAGCTTATCTTTCTGGTCAGGCGGACACAGAATCCGCTGAATGCTCTATAGTCATCATCCTCGTCCTGTATAGGAAGAATGGAATAGGGCCTTCTAAATCCGCATCATCAGAAACATTTGCTGCACTACGGCCACGTATACAGGTTCTATACATAATCCGACTATTTTCATTGCCTGGGAAATGATGCACAGGCTGCAGCCGAATCGTTCGGATTTCTTCTCGATTGAAAAGGAGCCGTTGCCGGCTCCTGTGCTTTTTATCTGCTCCTCCTTAATCGCTCAGTTGTTCTCCGCCACCGTTCCTGTCCTTATATTCATGAGCAGTGGCAGCCTCGAGGATATCCTTGAATGCCCAGTGGGTGAGCGGAACATCGCTCCACGGGGAGGCTTCGGCACCGAAGAGCGGGCCTCTGCCGAGTGCCCTGTTCATCGCGGTCACCGCTTCGGCACGGGTCAGTGCCTTTCCGGGACGGAAGGTGCCGTCGGCATAGCCATTCAGTATGCCTGCTCCCTGGGCCTGAAGAATGGCTGACCGTGCCCAGTGACTGGCGGCAACATCTGTATATCCGCCTCCGGGGATGGGATTATTCTTGCTTAGCAGTGCAACAAGACTGGCCAATTCCGCCCGCGTGACCTGTTGATTCGGCTTAAAAGTGCCATCCGGGTAGCCTGTCATCAGTCCCATTTCTGCTGCGCCAGTTATTGCTTCGGCTGCCCAATATCCGGAAGGCACATCACTGAAGACTGCAGCCTTTCCTTGCTTCTCCCGTGCAGAAGCCTTAAATAGCAGTGCCGCCATTTCGGCACGGGTTATCTTGTGATCCGGTTTGAAGGAACCGTCCGGATACCCGCTCATATATGCCGCATGCTGTTTCACCGGCCCCTGGCTTGCTTCCGGCGAAGCACTTGGAACAGGAGTGGCGGATGGAGACGCGGTCACTACCGGACCCGTAGTAACAGAGGGTCCTGAAGTTACCGGGGCCGGTGATGCGGTAGCGGAAGGTGATGGTGTTGACGTAGGTGCCGGTGTCGGTTGTTCGCCAGGTGTTGCCGGTTCACCGGCCTTGGTGCTGACGCTGTATTTCAGCTGATCGGCGAACATCAGCGCACCTGATTTCTTCACCACCTTCAGTACGTGAACGCTATCGGCCAGCTCTGCAAGGGTGAAGAGATTCTGCAGAATCTGCCGGTTGCTGCTGTAGGCGCTTGCGGTCTGAATCAGCTTACCGTCCACATAGAATTCCATGTCGCCCATATCCGGCCCTTTGGGTCCAGAGAGGGAGATTCCAGTCCCGCTGAATGTGTACTCAAAAGAATCACCGTCCGTCTCTGTAAAATGAATATCGTTCTGATAATCTCCGCCAAAGGCAAATGTCAGTGGAAGAGTACCCGCGGGCAACGCGGCGAGGTACGCCGCCTTGAGGGTTACAGTGTCTCCTGCAAGTGTATAATCCGTACCTTCCATCAGTTTATAGGTGCCCTGGCTGATGCCGCCGAACAGCTCCGGCTGACGAAGCAGTTTAACTTCGATATCTGCCGGGACTGCTTGGTCGAAGGCTGCTTCTACCGGATTAATCAGGTCGGGGATTTCCACCTTAAGCATATCCAGCAGCATGAAGCTGCCTGATTTTTTCACAGCCTTGAGGGTATGGAAGCCTTCAGGCAGACCAGCAATGCTATACAGATTCTGCTGGGCCTGGCGTCCGTTATGATAAGCGCTGACCGTTTGCTGGAACCTCCCATCCACATATATATCCATGTCGCCCTGTGAGGTATCCGTTTCTGTATAGAGCTGTATGCCAGTGCCTCTGAAGGTGTATTCGAAGGAATCCCCATCCTTCTCGGCATATTGCACATCATCCTTGTAGTCGCCCATTCCTCTCCCGGAACTGCGTGACCAGGTGCCATTGTAAGTGATCCCCGGATCGTCATTGTTGATCAGCGAATAGCGAACCGTAGCTGAGCCTGTAATGGTCACTGTCAGCACTTCGCTTGCGCCTCCGTCAAAGAAGAACGAGAGCTCCGCCGCACCTGAAGGCAGATTGAAAAGATATTCCTTCTTGATCTTCACAACGCCTCCGGTGACGGAATAATCGCTTCCTTCCGTAAGTACAGCCCCGCCGTTCTTAATCTCCAGAAGGGAGTCACTGCCTGCAGGCAGTGTGACAGCTACATCAGCCTGTTTGTCAGGCGCCTTGTCGAAGCTTCCTGTGGCAGGGGCAATGAGCTGATTAACATTGATCTTCAGCGCATCCAGCAGCATGTATTGGCCTGAATCCTTAACCACCTTAAGCGTATGCTCACCGTCGGTAAGGCCGTTGGCACTGTAAACGGTCTGCTGTGCTTCCTTGGCTCCAGCGGTATAGGTGCTTACCGTTTGCGGACTCACGGCATCATCCAGATAGACCTGTACGTCCCCTTGCGAGGAATCCTTCTCGGTTAGCAGCTCAATACCTGTTCCCTTGAAGGTGTACTCGAAGAAATCACCGTCTGTCTCGGTATAATGTACATCTGCCCCGTAATCCCCGGCGGTTCTGCCGGACTGCGACGACCAGTCGCCGCTGTATGTGATGCTGCTGTCGCTGTCGTTGATATAGACCGAACGGGTAACCGGGCTAGGAGAAGGATTACCGCCCGGCTGTCCTTCTCCGGGAGCTGCAGCCGAATCCGTGATTTTCACAGTGATATCCTGAGAACCCGGGGTCTGCTCTTTGCCTCCGTTGCGCTGCCATGAGCCGGTATAACGGACGTTCGTATCGTCATCGTTCACGGTGGAGGTTCCGCTCTTGGCGGTTACCTTCAGCATCCGGGATGCATGCGGCTCCAGTACCCCGCCGCTGAAGCCCGTGTCAAAGGAACCCAGCTCACTATGACTCCAGAGATCGCGGACAGTTGCCGGTCCCTCAAGTCCAATGTCGCTCCATTTGACATCCACTGCAGCACTGCGGCTGCCGAGGTTGAACAAAGCAACATTATAGGTTCCATCCCCGTTGTTGGCATACCAGACCTGCTGCTGGGTATCCATAGACACCGGATGGGCGGGATGTCCGGCCTGATTGACGGCAATAACCTCGTCATTGGTCAGCAGCTGCATTCCATAATCGTCCAGCCGCGTCATATCATTTCCGATATAGAGCTGTGCCGCCGAGACCGCCCAGAAGGTCATGGCGGTCTGCCGCTCATCCTTCGTCAATCCGTCCATAGCACCGTTCCCGACATTCAGGGAATCGTAATCATTCCAGCCTCCGGGTCCGGCATCTCTCCACCAGATCGCGGCGTCCGGGAACAGTCTGGCAATGTTGGCCCACTGCGTCAAGCCGACGTTACTGTCATAGGACTCCACATCCCACTGAATCCGCCAGCCGTTGGCATATTTTTTCCAGAAATCCACATAGTTATGGTCCAGCGCCCAGGATAGCTCGAACCAGATATTATGTCTGTCCAGAGCCTTGGACCAGGCCTCGACATCACCGCGTGCATCACGGCTGAGGTTGTTGATACCCGACCCCGGGGTTACACTGTCGAATTTTACAAAGTCGATGCCCCATTCCCCGAGAAGATCAGCTATGGAGTCGATGTACTTCTGGGCACAGGGATTTTGAAAATCGATTTTGTAGCTGTAGGAATCCCAGTAATCCATGATTTTCAGCGGCTGCACCGCAATGTCACGTACCCGGCACTCCCCGTTGGTTCCATAGATTTCAAGGTCCTTGTTATACGCGTCAATTGACAGGCCTGGAATCAGATAGATCCCGATCTTCTGCCCGTTGTTATGCACATAATCAATGACCTCCTGAAAACCGTGCGGATAACGCTCGGTGCTCGGCATAGGCCGGCCGTATTCATCCATGCTGCCATTCCAGCCCGCATCAATATTAATATATTCGTAACCGTAAGCTTGCAGCTTCTCGTGCATGGCGTCGGACTGCTTCTTGATACTCTCCGCCGATATCCAGTTGCCGGAGGGTTCATACACCTGCATACTGTAGCTGCTCCAGCCCATATATGGCTTCTTCGCCAGCGATTTGTCCGCCGCCTCCGCCACATTTCCTGTGGTTCCTGTCCATCCGGCCTGTACAGCCACCATCATAAACAGCAGCAGACTGATCCCGATCTTATTAGCCAAAGACTTCAAATTATCCCAGCTCCCCTCGCAGTTAATAAAGCGCTTTCCTTTTCGGACGGACCTGCCCGCATGTATATGCACTTTCAAATGACAGCGCTTTCTACACGAGTAGATCATAGGGGGCCGCCGCCCGTTTTGAATAGGTACAATTGCGGTGTTCGGCGTACAGCTCTCCCGGTTCAGAGGGGGCAAATCCCGGCAGAACAGCCAAATCCCCTTATCTCACAAAAAAACCCTGAGGGGATGACTCCCGCCCAAGGCTCAACATTTCCACAACCCACTTGTTTTGCACGATAAAATTCAGTAACCATTTAGTTGTACTATGCTTATCTCAGAGAGTAGAATTCATCCCGGAACGCTTGTCCTACTCCGGAATTTCTTCATGAATCGCAGCATTGAATTTCCGTAAAAGCTCGCCAAAAATCACACGTTCCCCATCGCTCCAGGCACTTAGCATTTTCCCTATGCTCTCTTGCCGTGCCTGTTTGTTCTCATTCAGCACCTCTTCACCCATATCCGTCATTTCAAGCGAATACGCGCGCCCGTCTACCGGGTCGGGGATACGCTTCACATACCCCTTCTGTTCCAGGGCAGCAGCCTGTCTGCTGACTGTGGAAATATCCAAATGGAATTCGTCGGACAGAGCCTTCACTCCGGCCGAGCCGTGGGAGGCAATTTGATGCAGCAGCAGATAAGCGGAGCGGTCCAGATTACCAATTTTTCTATAGGTGGTCATTGAAACGAGGCGCCGGACCAGAATGGCCATCTCCAGCTCTATCACATCAATTGAATGATCCATGATAATAGTGTCCTTTCTTGTAGAAAATGCGTAGTATGATCATTGACATTACCATTATCACTTGTATAATACAAGTATATACTTTCATTATACAAGTTATTTTGCGGAATCGTAGCCTGCGGAGGGAAATTATGAAAGCTCAAGAGTTTATGGTCAGACAAGTATACAAAGTCAAGGAAACCGATACGGTTCGCACCTTTATCGAACGATGCATTCAGTTCCGGATCAGCGGTATGCCGGTAGTAAATGAGAGAAATGAGATTGTCGCTTATTTGAGCGATGGGGACATCATGAGGTATATCGGCAAACATGAGGATCTTATCGTCGATTCTTTTTTTCAGATCAATGTATTTGTCGGGGATAATGAGGAGTTTGAGGAGCGGACCCGCAGACTGCTGAACCTGAATGTCATGGATATCGCCAAGAAGAAGGTGATCACCGTTCCCTGGGATGAAGATATTGAGAGAATCGCCACCATTCTAGGCAAAAAACAGATCAAAAAGGTCCCGGTGGAGCGAAACCGTGTGCTTGTGGGTATTATCAGCCGCGGCGATGTGATCCGTCATACCTTCAAAACCCTGCTCTAACCCGCCTTCAGGTATCTGATAGCCCATAGAAAAAGATGTGAAACAGCTCGTCCAATATGCTGCGGGTTAATTTGAAGGGCATTATGAATTACGCCATCGGCTCCGCCTTCTGCATGCTGTTCATGATCTGTCTGTATCCCGGTCTGGCGACCGTACAGCAGCCATAGATTTTTCCGGCGGCGGAATCTGCCGCTGTAAGACGGGTGATTTTCAGCACCTCCTTGTTCGTTATGAAAGTTGCGGACCCACCCTTTTTATGGCATTCTGTTAACAGGTTTAGTCGGAATTCCCCTCTCTACCTGATCGGGATACTTGCTAATAAGGAGAGACCTTTGTGCTGCCTATTCATGAACTTATTCCCAGTTCCAGAACCAAGGATATGTATTTGTCTGTCAGAAAAAAAGGGACCGTATCCAAACAAACACTGCTCGAGGAAAGCGGCTTGACCGTCAGTACCTTAACCCGTATCCTCGATGAACTGCTTGCCCAAAGCCTGCTCCTGGAGGTAGGCTACGGGGAATCGACCGGCGGCAGAAGGCCCACGCTCTATGAGACCAATCCTGCCTACGGCTATGTGTTCGGCCTGGAAATCTCCCGGACCCATTCGAGGCTGGTCCTTGCAGATCTGCATCTAACCCTGCTGGATGAATATACTTGGGCTATGGATGAGTATGCCACTCCGGAACGTCTGATGGATTCCGTGTATGCCCAGGTGCTGCGTATGCTGGAGCAGGCTTCCATTGACATCAGCCGGGTCATCGGACTTGGGATTGGGGCTGTTGGCCCCTTGGACCGTAAGGAAGGAACGATTCTGACACCCGCCGGCTTCGCCGCACCAGGCTGGTCGCAGGTGCGCATCAAAGAGCAGTTGGAACAGCGGCTCGAGGTGCCGGTGTGCCTGGATAACGGTGCCAACACCGCGCTGCTTGGCGAATACTGGGCCGGCGGCGACCGGCGGCAACATCAGCTGCTCTACCTGCATGCCGGCATCGGTCTGCGCTCCGCCATTATGAATGAAGGCCGGATTCTGTACGGTGTCATCGACACCGAAGGGGCTGTCGGGCAGATGATCATTGAGAGCACTGGTGTCGCCTCAAGCGTCCCGGGAGGCAATTACGGGGCATGGGAATCCTACGTTTCCATCCGCACTCTGGAAATGCAGGCCCGTGAGGAGTGGAACCGCGGTAGAGCCACCATCCTCCGAGAGCTTTCAGACCGCCCGGAGGATCTGGAATTCAGCCATTTAATTGAAGCCTTGCAGGCCGGGGATTCCGCAGTGAACAGAATCTTCGGGCAAGCGGCAGCCTATTGCGGCATTGGGCTGGCCAACCTGATTAATATTCTCCACCCTGAGGAGGTCATTCTGGGCGGTCCCTTATTCTCGGCTGCCGATGTTTTCTATCAGGAGGCCACAAGGACCGCCCTCGAAAAAACCTACTACCGCGAGCAGTATAAGGTCCGCTTCACCAAAGGCAGCCTAAGCGACAATGCGGTCGCGGCAGGTGCGGCTGCCCTGATCCTGAATCAGCTTACGTATTGAGACGGGTACACAAAAAAACAGCGGTAGCCTGGACGGAATTACAAAGTCCCAGACTGCCGCTATTGTATTGAACTATTGTCTCCGTCAGATCAAGCTAACCACTATCATGAATCTTACGTTTTCCGCCCGGCTTTAACATGTTTTAGCTGGGCAACAATAATGACGCTGATAATGACCAGAAGGAACCATGAACTGATCTTACTGAAGCTAACCAGATGCCAGGCCTCATGCTGGTTGGGATATTTCCATGCACTAAAAAATGTGGCTATATTTTCAGCTAACCAGATAAAAAAACCTACAAGGAAAAAGGCCAGGGTTAAGGGCATCCGATAAGTAATGTTCTGTACCCGGTAGATGATCCATGTTCTCCAGAAGACAACAAGCACAAGCGCCGTCAGCCACCAGCGAAAATCCGGAAGAAAATGATGTGTGAAGAAATTCAGATAGATGGCTCCCCCCAATAGCCCCGCAAAGGCAAGCCCCGGCCAGCCGGTCATATCCATCCTCAGTCTGCGCCATACCTGACACATATAGCTTGCTACACTGGCATACATAAATCCGCTATAGAGCGGTACACCGAATAGCTTCGTAAATCCAGGTTCAGGGTATGACCACGATCCCATCCTTACCTTATACATTTCCAGCATTAATCCAATAATATGAAATATACAGATTACTTTAATCTCATCGAGCGTCTCGAGTCCACTGCGGTACATCAGGAACTGCACGGCAAGAAGTATAAGTAGAACGGCATCATAACGGTAAATGAAGGGCAGCTTGACTACGCTGGAAAGAGCCAGGGTTCCAAAGATCGCAACCGGAAAGATACAGCTCATCGCCTGATGATAGCCAAAATGCAGTAGTTGTATGATTGATTTCAATAATGGTATCTCCTCTAATGTGCGTCACTTTTGTTGAAGAACAGCAGTATGGTCAATTTGAATTTAACACATGATTTATTGTTTAACAATATATTTTAATTGATAAACGATAAATTATTACTGTTTTAGACATTCCAATGGTCTGATCTGATCCTCTCATACCCTTGATCATCCCATAATTCCGTTCGCGTAATGTGTCATATACATTTTCCTGCTATTTCCTTTTTATGCTCAACGCACTAATTGAACCGAACACCCAAATGAATGCAATCAAATATATTATTTTTGCTTCGACTCCCTTAAGGTATCTCATTTCTCAGATTATGCCACAATTCACTCCTTTTTCTCAATTACAAATTTAGACTATAGCCGCGTTCCCACAGATAACGAAAAGCCCGTTTGGAGCCGAAAATATCACGGCATGCCAACGGGCTGTATTTTTTAGATCAAGAAATGAACTGCTGCTTGCCACCTGTGCCGCCTCTTGGACAGAATAGCTTAACCTTATCCCATAATTGTTCTCTCTTCGAGACCAGCACTCAGATCTCAATGCTTCTCCGCTGTATGCCTGCTGCGATCCCGCCCACCTGAACCCGGGTAATCTCTCCGCCATGGTTCAGGCTTATTCCAGCCTTAATCTCGGAAGGACAGCTCATCGAATATCCTTGCCTGAACACTACATGCTGAGCCTGCTGAATGGACAGCTGCCCGTATTTGTACAAATAACTAAGTAACGCGCCGCTTGCGGTCCCTGTTGCGCTCTCCTCGGGAATGTCATACAGCGGCGCAAAGTTCCGGCATTCGGCTGCGGCATCATCCGGGGTATCGAGTGTGAACAGGTGGTAGCCGATGACGTTATATTTCTCGCTGACCACTGTTATTGCGGCAAAATCAGGTTGTATCCTGGCTAACAGCTCACGGGTACTGACCGGAATCAGAATATCCCGCAGCCCCGTGGACACAATCTGAATGGGCAGTTCCCCAGCCAATTCCTCTGCGCCGATTCTAAGCGATGCTGCAATTTCTTCTCTTGGCAAGGTTTCATAGAACTGTGGCAGCGCCTGCGACAAATAGACATCCCCATCATGGCTGATGCTGACCTCCAATAATCCGGCTTTGGTCTCCAGGGTATAGGTGGCATACGTAGCCAGGTTCAAGGAATACATCAGATAAAAAGCAGCAACCGTCGCATGCCCGCATAAATCCACCTCGCTGGCCGGAGTGAAATAACGGACCTTAAAGTCGGCAATCGCCGATTTTTCCACAAAAGCCGTCTCCGAAAAGCCAACCTCCTTCGCCGTACGCTGCATTTCCGCTGCATTCAGGGAGCCTGCATCCAGCACTATTCCGGCGGGGTTTCCACCGCTTCCGTCTTTGGCAAAAGCATTTAAAGTGTACACTTCCACATTCATTCCGGCCATCCTCTCCATATCTTTTTCTACTCGTATAACCTGCGGCTTGTCCTAGAATGAAGATTATAGTTCATTAAGAGAACGGGGACAATATGCGAAAAAACACAATACCCCAAAATTGCAGAGTCAATTTCCCGGCGAATATGTGCTGCTCTTAGGTTTGCCGCTGGCTTCTGAAGTTCAATATGCCTTGTTCATGTAACCACTTGGTTGTCTGTGCTAAGCCTGCTCTACATGAATAAGCGGAGTTGCCGCCAGTCCAAACTTTACAAACGCGTACCGCGCCTGATACACATGCGTATCCTTATCCAGGTCCTTGTCTGTCCAGCCCGGCTTATCCTTATAGCTGTCCGGCCCGACCTTGTAGACTTCACCTTTGATATGATGATGTGGTCCCAGCAGGTTGCGGCAGCTGCTCGTCAGCTCCACTTCGATGACATTACACCCGCTATGCAAAAAGGACGAAACTTCTGCGTGGTACGGCTCCCACAAAAAGGTGCGCACCTCGGCCCCGTTAATGAACAGCTTTGTTACTATTGCATCAGGTGGGGCCTGAAAGAAGCATTTCACAGCAGTTGCTTGCGCTGCATCGACGGTCAGGCTCTGACGCAAGCGCATATTGCCGGAGAAGAAAGGAAACCCTTGCCGGGTTAAATCCCCTGTCTGCACCTGCCGTGGCGGCTCCGTCAAACGGAAGGGTCCATCCGTGAATACCGCTCTGCGTTCTCCGTCCGTGTACCCCGAACCCGAATGTACTCCAAAATCGCCAAGCAGATAGATACTCTCCAGCTCCTGATCGATCGTAAGCTTGTTGCCTTCCGCTTCGAATGCCTTAGCCCGGGCCAGTCGTTCCGAGATTTCCTGTGAGCCAAGGAACTCCATTCTCAGAACTAACGTATTCCGGCCGGATACCGCGAGGCCGCTGATATCTAGGGTCTTGAACGAGATATCCCGCCACCAGCCGCCGCTGACCGCCTCTACCTTAACCCCGTTCAGTTCGATCTCCAGCTCCTCCGGCCGTTCCAGTACAAGAAACAGCTCCCGCTGTCTGGCCGTGTCGAAATCGATGTGAAATTCAAATTCCAGTTCCACCGCAACCGGCCGTCCGTAACCCAGCAGCTCCTCCTGGATAAAAATCACCGGCTGCGGCTGTGACCATTCCCCTCCATCCACACGAAGGCGTGCGTTGTCCAGCGTCAGACTGTTGAGATCGGAGTGCACCAATTCCCAATCTGTTGCCAGCTTCACCGCCATGGTCGCCCGGTTATCCACATTCTCCCCTGGCACCACAGGTTCGGTCGCCTTACCGTCCCCTGTTAATGATGGTGAATTCGGAAGCGGATCAAGCTTCAGTATATAGGACTGGCCGGGATGCAGCGGAAGCCGCAGGTGCACGCCCAGCCCCAGCAGTTCCCGCTCCATCTGCTCCAGCTCCAGCGGACGGATATCTCCGGTTTCTAGATCAATCAGCGAAACTGTGCCCTCACGGGCCAGCTGTATATTCAGCAGCGGGTAGAACTCCGTGCCGGAATTCACCACATAATGCAGCGTTGAGCCCGCAAGCTCCAGGGTCCGTACATTGATCGTATCCGCAGCGACGGATTCCCCGTCTTCACCGCTGATTCGGATGAACGGCTTGCTGGCCGCGGACACCGCCCGGCACAACGCCTCGCGGCTCCATTCCGTCAGAACAGCAGCCTGCATGAAGCGTGCGAATTCAACATCCTCCTTACCGTCAACCAGCGACGGACAAGGATCAAGAGCAATCAGCTTCCCCCCCTGCGCAACGAACTTCCGCAGAAGCTGCGCAGTCTGCCTGTCGACGGTCACACTAGGCGGTACAATAACTACACGGTACGCCGCTTCGCCGACGATGAAGCGCCCGCCGCTGACCCTGCCATGTCCGGCGATAATGCCCTCGCTGCCATAGTCATGCTCGATCAGGCTCTGGCACAGCCATCTTGTGAGCTGGGCAAAAGCTTCATGATAAGGCACCACAGCGGAATGATCCCCGCCGCGCTGTAGCGTCCATGCTGTACGCACCGGATGCAGCAACAGAACCTCCGCCTGGGCCGAGCCTTCGGAGAGCAGCAGGGACAGCCTGGCGAAATAGTCATTGAAGCCTTTATAGTCGCTCCACCAAGGCTGCTGATAAAACAGGGATGGCGGGTAATCCCGTTTGCGCAATCCCCTCAAAGAGTACCCCTGCAAATGCTGGCACATCAGATTAATGCCATGTACGAACTGCCATTCGCCGATTCGTTTAAGGTCAGCGAAGCTGACGTTCCAGCCGGAGCAGCCAAAGCTCTCGGTTATTGTCCGCTTCTTGCCGAGCTGGCGGGCCACCGAGCTAACCTGCTTCGGCACCAGCGCATCGCTCCCCACAAACCTGCCCAGCCAGTCGCAGCCGGGAATCTGCAAGTGTTCATAGAAGGCCATCGGGTCACCAACAGAGGTCACTTGATGCATTAGCTCCTGCTCATCGACGACATGCCCGGTCGCCGACCAGCCCTTGCCTGCGCACCAGTCTCCGATTTGCTTGGCATATGCCTGTGTGAACATGAAGGTTACGGTCTCCCAGTAAGCATATCGGGCCTCGCTGCAGCCTTCGGTATCCAGGAAGAGCGCTGGCAGAACCGCCCTCACATCGCCTCCATGCCTTGAATTGAACATCTCCCCCAGCTCAAAAGACCAGGGAAGCCCGCCGCGCCCGAACTGCGGCTCATCCGTGAATACACCGCTCAGCTCCGCACCGAAGGCTTCACCGAATTGCTCCCAGTAACGCTCGTAGGTGGTATCGATAAATTCTTTTACTGCCATCGGACTGAGCGTATCTGTATAGTAGGAATTTACTTCATAGCTGATTCTCAAGGAGGCACCGGCTTCTTCGCCCGGAAGCAGCAATTGGTAGCTCTGTCCGTCCGCTGCGGCGGCATACCAGCCAATTGTCCGTTCCAGTTCCGGCGCATCCTGAAATGGAGCCTGTTCACACAGCAGTTGCTTCTGCTGATAGGCCAGTCCTTTGGCGGGCACCTTCCCGTCTCCAAAGCCGCTGGGCCAGCCGTTTTCATCATAGAACCAGGCGTTCATCCCGAGCTCGCGGCTTTTCTCAATCGAAATGCGGATGGCCTCCATCCATTCTTCGCCCATGTATGGCGTCTGCAGCCCGCCCCGGGCATGCATGAAGAAGCCGCCAATCCCCGCCCGGTGCATCTCTTCAATCTGCCGCTCCAGCTCCCCCTTCTCCAGCCGGTCATTCCAGGACCAGAGCGGAACGGAGCGGTATGCGTTAGACGGTTTCTTCAGGTCATCCCGCAAGTTCATCATTTGTTCATCTCCCCGTTCGCCATCCGGTTTATCATGGTTGTTCATCAGCCTTTCAGGCACAGAGAGATCAGGTCATCCACATGTGCAGTCGCGAGGCATTCGATCGTGTCGGCGGAGCCGTAGTAGATTTTGACCTCACCGTTATCCTCCAGAATCATCCCTCCCGGAAAAATAACATTGTTGCGGAAGCCGCCGTCAACCTCATAGCGGGTCTCCGGGGCAAGCAGCGGCTGCTTGGACATGCCGATAATTTTCTTCGGATTCTCCAGATCCAGCAGCATGATGCCTGCGGTGTACCGTTTCTTCCAGGCAGGCTCCCAGCCGTGTTTGCCGCGTGCCGGGTCAATATCCACCGCATGGAAGGTTGTCAGCCAGCCCCTGTCCGTCTTTACCGGAGGTGCGGCAGGTCCAACCTTGTCATTGGCGAAAGGAACATGCTCCACAGCGAACAGCAGGTCGGAATTGCCCCAATATTTCATATCCGGGGATTCCGAAATCCAGGTATCAAAGCGGTCCTTGCCGCCACGGCTGTACACAGTAAACGGACGCTCCAGGCGGACGTAATTGCCGCCTATTTTCTCCGGGAACAGCACCATGTTGCGCAGATCGGGCGAAGACAGGCTGAGGATCTCAAATTCTTCAAAATCATCCGTCACTGCGATCCCGCCCCGGATGCCATGCTTGGTATCGACCGCAAAGCACATATAGCAGCGCTCCCCGATCACCGTCAGACGCGGGTCGTAAGCGCGGATGATCTCTTCGTCATGCAGCTTGAAGCATTTCTTGGGACTGGCCTCCCAGTGGAAGCCGTCATCACTGAAAGCAATCCCCAGGTCGGTCGTGTGATGCGGCTCAATCGTCTGCTCCGTAAGCGAGCCATAGTCATTGCGGAACACCATCACATATTTGCCTTTGAACTTGGTGACGCCTGCATTGAATACAAGCGCTGTCCTATAGGGAACCATAGACGCATCCAGCACCGGATTGCCGGGATAGCGGTGAATCAGCGGACTGGATGTAAGAATTGCGGGAACCTGAACGGTCATGTTGTAAACCTCCTGATTATTGCTTGTAGTCTTAAAAACAGCCTAAAGTAATAGTATTATCTACGTTGTTATAAGCAGTATATTCCATAGGGAGAGGAGATCGTAATGGCTCAGCCTACCCCTTCAGGGAACCAGCCGTCATCTGCATAAAAGATTTATTGGCAAAGACATACGCTACGAGAATCGGCATAATCGACAGGCAGGCACCAGCCATCATGTAATGAGTCTGCGAGGCGGCGGAAATGCCATACTTCAGATTCGCCAGGCCCACAGTGAGCGTCTGCAGCTCCGGCTTCGTCATGGTGAACACGAGCGGCAGCAGATATTCATTCCACGCGCCGCGGAAGGTAAAGAGTGCGCCTACCCCCAGTCCAGGACCGAGCAGAGGAAGAATAATAGTCCAAAAAGTGCGGCCGAGTGAGCTTCCGTCAATCCGTGCAGCTTCATCCAGTTCACGCGGAATGCCTTTCATGAAGCTGAGCAGGATAAAAAAGATCGAAGCATGCGCGGAGATCAAAATCAGAATGACCCCCCACAGCGAGCTGTGCAGGTGCAGCCTGACCATCAGGTCGAACTGCGGACGCAGCACCACTGCCCCTACGGCGACAAACATTGTGAATGACTGCATGCCGATATAGAATTTTTTGCCGAAAAAATCCATCCGGTCTACTACATAGGCAGCCATAGAGGCTACCAGCAGTGTACCGGCGACCGTGGAGAGCGACACGATTAGACTGTTGACCGTATACGTCGAGAAGTGGGCTTTGTCCCAGGCATCCGCGTAGTTGGAAAAATGCCATTTGCTTGGCAGGAAGGTTGCGCCTGTAGTCAGCTCAACGTTTGTTTTGAACGAGCCGAGAATGGTAATCACCACAGGAATCAAGGTTACAAAGGCGAGTGCCAGCAAAAAGATCCATAAAACCGTCTTTCCCGTTATCTCTTTTGTTCTCATCTCACATCTCTCCTCAATCAATCCGATTCATTCGTCTGGAGGCATAGAAGTAAATCACGGAAATCATCCCCACAATAAGCGCAGAAACAAATGCGACCGCACTTCCATATCCAAACTCCTGCACCTGGGTTGAGGCTGAGCTGCCCCCGACCGGAAAGAACAGCTTATACAGGTAAAGGAACATGACTTCCGTTTTGCCCGCAGGGCCGCCTTCGGTAAGCACCATTATGCTCTCATAGCCCTTCAGCGCATTGATGATCGCCAGCATAATGACCATCTGCAGCACGGGTCCCAGCATCGGCAGGGTGATGAAGCGGAACTGCTGTATTTTATTAGCTCCATCCAAGGAAGAGCTCTCGTAAACATCCTCGGGAATATTCTGAAGTCCGGCCAGGAACAGCAGCATATAGTTGCCGACCGCACCCCACACCGCCACCAGAATGACCGTAAGCATGGCATGTTTCGGACCCAGCCAGTCAATGCCGGAGGATGAAATGTTAAATTTGATCAGGAACTGGTTCAGAATTCCGTTGTACGAATTAAAGATCGTAAAAAAGACTACAGCCATAACGGCCGTACTGATTACTGTTGGCATGAAAAAAACGGCCCGCAGCAGCTGTCTCCCTCTGATTTTACGGTTCAGAATCGCCGCCAGGAGCAGGGACAGCGGGATCGAGAGCAGCAGCTTGCCTCCCGCATAGACAAAGGTATTAACGACAGAATCCCAAAACTCTGCGTCACGCAGAATCCGGCTAAAATTATCGAGGCCGATGAACCGGGCAGTTCCATAGCCCTTGTAATTGTAGAACATATAGCGGAATGCCCAGGCAATCGGGTAAATTCCCAGCACAAGCGTGAGCAGTGCGCTTGGCAGCAGAAAGCTGTAGGCAAAGGTGGCATTCTTGGTTTTGTTCATGGGTTCCTCCAGGCTCCTTTCCTGTCTTGCTGTCAAAAGATAAGGATGGGGGAAGAAATCCCCCTCCTTAAATGGTCTCTGTGAAATGCTCGGATAAGCTTCTCTTAACTTATTTGGCGAACTTCCCTGCAAGCGCTGCCGGATTAAAGCCTGGGTCCGGTTCGGCTTTCAGGCCGTCATTCTTCATCGCATCATCCAGCGCAGCGTTGTAGCGTTTGTTCAGATCGGCAATCGTAGCATCCAGATCCCCGCCGTTCAGCATGTATTTGAAGAAGGCGTCGTCCGATTTCATACCTTCCGGTGCCACTGCCGGATACACCGGCCATACCCCGTCATACTGATTCGGCAGGAACCCCTCGATACCTTTGACTTCAGGGATTTTGGCGGAGGCGCTGATGGAAGGGACCATCGAGATGCCATAACCATTCTCCTGATAGGCTGTCAGCATTTGATCACTGTACATATACTCCATGAACTTCCAGGCAGCATCCTTATGCTTGGACTTGGCACTCAGAGCCAGCCATTGTCCGCCGAGGAAGCCCGAAGCGCCCTTTGCGTTGCCGTCAATCGTAGGCGCAGGTGCCGCAGCCCAGTCGATTTTGGCCGGGAACTGTGTGCTGTAGACCCCTGGTTCCGAGGAAAAACTCAGGTACATCCCGATCTTGCCCTCGGCAAACTGTGCCCGCAGTGGATCGATATCCAGCGATTCCACACCTGGAAGCATGCTGCCGTCATCTTTGATCTGCTTGAAAGCCTCGATAATCCGCTTGAAACCGCTGAAGTCATAACGCGCCGTTTTGAAGTCATAGCCAAAGCCGCCGAAGCCGCTCATTTCAGCAATAACCCGCGCTGAGCGTCCAAGTGCACTGGCCGGACTTTTGAAGTTCTGCGCAAAACCGTAGGCACCGTCTGCTTTTCCCGCTGCGGTCAGCTTTTTGGCAGTGTCCACCAGCTCCTGCAAGGTTGTCGGCGGCTTGGTAATTCCTGCTTTGGCGAACAGGTCCTTGTTGTAGACCAGACGCATCGTCGTACCGTAATTCGGAAGGCTGTAGCGTTTGCCGTCAAAGGTGTTCAGATTAACCATCTCCGGAAATTTAGCCTTCATGTCATCGGACAGATACTCGTCGATTGGAGCGAGATATTCTTTTTTATAAAAAGTGCCGATGGTGTTTTCTTTCACCCGGATCACATCCGGAGAGTCGGCAGTTTGGAAGGACAGATCCAGCGCTGTATCGAAATCATCGCCCTTGACGACCAATTCCACCTCAATGCCATCGGTATTCGTTGCGTTGAAATCGGCTACCTTTTCCTTTACGAATTCGGCGTCATGGCGGTCACCTGTCCAGTAGCTGATTTTGGTCTTTTCGCCTGATGCCGATCCCGCTCCAGAGTTTGATGGCTCCTTGGAATTCTCAGCAGTATTGGAGTTGCCACATGCGGCCAGACCGAATGCCAGCACCGCGCTCAGCGAAGTCAGAAGCAGTTGTTTCTTCATTTCTGTTAGCCCCCTTATATGTTCAAAGCTGTGTTTGCCTTACACTCTGATTATAGGGCAGGCCATTCATCTGCATAATGCGGGTAAACCCACATTAAGGGCAGATATCTGCTGAACTAATGCCAAACGGGGATGAACACCCGCAGCATCAGCGGATTGTTCATCCCCGTGGATTCGTAAGTTGTGAAAAGTCTGCCCTGCCGAGATAAGATATCTTGAACTCCGACGGTGTCATGCCGGTGTGTTTCTTGAATACCTCGCTGAAGTAGCGGCGGTGCTCATAGCCAAGCTCCATGGCGATTTCCTGCACCTGCAGCCCTTCAATCAGCATTGTCTTCGCCTTCTCCATCTTCTCGTGCATGACGAACTGCTGAAAGGAGATGCCCGCCACCTTCTTGAACAAGTTCGAGAAATAGCCCTGGCTGAGGCTGATTTGCTTCGCCACCTGCTCCAGGGTCAGGCTGGTGTGCAGGTTGGCACAAATGTAGGCCTTAGCCTGACGGATAATCCGTGTGGATTCGATGGAGCGCTCTTCCTCAATCCAGCGGCAGCCCTCGGCGCACAGTCCCTCCAGAAGGGAGCGGATCTCCTGCAACGAAGGATGCGGGCGGTTCTTCAGACGGTTCACTTCCTGCTCCAGCGGCTGGACCTTCTCATAAGGGAATAGCTCCAGCATGACCCGGCAGATTTTGAATGACAACTCGTAGCCGATGTTCTCCACATACTGCGGCGCGGGCAGCGGGTCGAGCTGAAGCAGCTCATCGAATATCCGTACGAGCACCAGCTGGCTTTTCTCACGGTTGCCTGAGCGGAGCGCGAAAAGAAATTCCTGTTCGGCGGCAACAGAATAGTGGCTCGCAGCCCGCTGCTTATGGACGATACTCGCGTAGTTGTATACAGCGTTGCCGCCAGTATAGAAATGATACGCCAGGGCACCAAGCGCCTGCGTATAGGAATCGGCCAGCTCATGGATCGCAGATACGCCCAGTCCCATTCCAATCGAAACCGTGCAGCGGGAATAGCGGCTGACATTGGCACAGCAAGCCTCGGTGATCTGCTCCGCCATATGGGGGTCGTCCCCGTTGATGATTCCGACATAACGGTTCGTCGCCTCACGGAAGAGAATTCCTTGCGTCCAGGCCAAGATCGTCTCTTCCAATATATTTTGCAGGCTGAAGCGGATCAGTTCGATCTCCTGCACAGGCTGGCGGCAGTACTTTTCGGCAAACTGATCGATCTCGACGATAAACACTGTGAAATTTTCCTGCGCCAGCGGAATGCCAAGATACTCCCATCGCGCTTTCGCACCCGGCTCAGTCTCCCTATGCTGCATTAGGAGAGTCAGATACTCTTGGCGCAGAATCGGCAGACTTTCTTTGATCCGGGCTTGCATAGCCTTTAGGTTCTCCTGCTCTCTGCGATCCTCCAGACACAGTTCCTTTGCCTTCAGCACCACATTCACGATCTCCTCCAGTGAAAAGGGCTTTTTGACAAAATCCATGGCCCCAAGACGAATTGCCTGCTGGGCATAGGAGAATTCCGAGTACGCGCTGAGAATAATGATTTTGCAGTGCGGGGCAAACTCCAGAATCGCCCGGGTCATCTCCAACCCGTCCATTCGCGGCATGCGGATGTCGGTAAGCACAATATCGGGTTTCAGCTCACGGATCTTCTGCAATCCTTCTTCCCCGTCGAGCGCCGTACCGGCTACCTCGATGCCGTACTCCTGCCACTGAGGCTTGCGGGCAATCATGTCTACTACGCTTTTTATATCGTCGATCACGCAAATTTTGACCGGCCTTACTTCAGGATATTCCATAACTTCCTCCCTCTTCCTTCTGCAGACTGAGCGGTATCCATAGATCGGTTCGCGAGCCTACGCCTGCCTGGCCGGACAGCTCCATCCGCGCCTCATCGCCGTAATAGAGCTGCAGCCGGTGCCTGATATTGACCAGGGCATATCCTTTTTTGGAAAGCTCCCGCTCAGTCATCCCCAGCTCCACTTTGGCGGTATCCATGCCTTTGCCATTGTCCTCCACCACAATATGGAGCATGGCCTGCTCCAGCGAAATCCTCACATGTATCCAGCCGCCGCTCCTCCGGTCCGAGAACCCGTGCTGGATGCTGTTCTCCACAATCGGCTGCAGCAGTATTTTGGGAATCGGGACCGACAAAAGCTCCTCCTCTTCCGTTTCAGCACGGTACACGAACAGATTCTCATAGCATTTTTGCTGGATGGCGCAGTACTGCTGCACATGCGAAAGCTCGTCCTCGAGCGTAATCAGATCCTTGCCGCCGCCAAGCCCCAGCTGGAACATTTGCGATAATGCGAGGATCATCTCGTTGACATCCTCATTTTCACCCATCACGGACTTACAGTAGATCGTATTGAGCGTATTGTATAGAAAATGGGGCTCCATCTGTGCGGTCAGCGCCCGGATCTCCGCATGGCGTTTGCCTTTTTCCTTCTGCCGCACATCTTCGATCAGGGTTTTGATCTCCGTCATCATCCGGTTAAACTGAAAGCCAACCTGGGCGATTTCATCGTTGTATTTGCTCTCAAAAGAAACGCTGAGCTGGTTCTCCTCCACTCTGCGCATCAGCCGGCTCAGCTTGAACAAGGGACGGAGAAGTGCCGCCGTCAGTTTGTTTGAGAAAAACCAGGTCGTCAAAAGAAACACCAGAATCACATACAGAACCGTCCGCTGCACGCCTTTGAGCTGTCCGAGGAGCTGATCCTTGGACTGCATCCCGGCCAGAATCCATTCCGGCGCAACCGCCGACTGCTTATAGTTGACCAGATAATCCTCACCGTCAAAAGGATAAAAGAAATTGCCCTCGCTGTCCGCTGTTCTGTCCTGCAGAAATTCCGGCTCTTTCGGCGGCCCCCCCTGGGCAGTCCAGCCCGTCTGCACTACCGTCTCCCCTTCCTTGTTCAGAAGCAAATACTTTCGGTCCTTACCGGCAGTGCCCTGACCAAGCAGTGAAGCAATCCGGTTCTCTCTGAGATTGACCACAATGAACACGTTGGTGATCGGCGTTTGCTCATAAATTCCCCGTACTACAAAGGACACCACACGCTGGCTCCCGGTGAACAGCCGGTCGTAGTGCCCTTTGGCCCAGTATCCGCCGGGGCTTTTTTTGCTATTATCGTACAGCTCCGAGCCGTAAAATGAATTATCCTGTGCTCGGACCTGGGTGGTGGAATAAAAATCCCCGATCGGTGTAGCTATGAGAACGTTCTCAATCATTGGCTCATTGAAGGTTGCCTGCGAGAGGACGTACTGCATTTCCGATAAATGAACATAATATTTCGTCACATCATGGGCCTGCACATCAATCATCATCTGCCTGTAGGCATCACTGAGCATCAGTGATTGGACCGACATCGCCACATCATTCAGCCGATAGTCCAGCAGCTGCAGTGTCTTATCCACGGTCTCTTTACTGGTCTCAAACGCATTGTTCTGAATTTCCTTTCCGGCTATCCGGTAGGTTAGAACTCCCATCGCGCTAATGGATAGCGCTATCAATACGAGAAATGAGAGAAGTACCCGCTGCTTGATGGACACCTGATAATAACGTTCACTCGACTTGCTCCAGATTAGACTGCCCCACTTTCGAAAGAACCTCATGGATGCCCGCTCTCCTTCCTACCGCAAAAATTCCGCCAGTTCTCCGGCAACCAGCTTTCATCCCCTGTACCATACGACCGATTTCGGGTTGATGTCAACAAGTTCACCTTGATTTCCTACCCCAGCAATGGTCTCGATCATTTCCTTCTAGAATTCCAGAGCAGCCGGTAAATCTGGCCCGCCCGGCCATTCCTTCTTCAGCTCCCCTTCTGCTGAATGAAATCAAATAGAGCATCCCTCCATATCAGAGAGATGCTCAGTGTAGTTAATTAATTGTGCCCACTATAAAATTCAGCCCATACCGCTGCCCCGCTCCTGTTGCAAATGGGGCCAGGCCATCCCCAAGGGTACCCTTTGTGTATTCATTATGTTAGAAAATGAAGGCGTAACCACCTGATTAGCCGTTCAAAATGCCGCTATCTGCAACAACGCTCAGCCATTCTTTGGCAATCAGGTCATGACCGGAATGTGTCGGATGGACGCCGTCCCACAGCCAGTAAGCCGCATGCGTTGCCGTCGGTAATCGAATCGCCTTGAAACAGAAAAACCTTGTTTTTTCCAGTAGCTGAACTAGTCATCCATACTCATCCTTTGATTTAAATTTAGTGGTTGTGGATACTGCCCCGGGAGCGCCCGTTTGGTTCCCATCCTAGCAGAAAAATGCTCAAAAACACTAGATCGAAGGGAATGCTCCTCTGCACGTACAGCGACCTATAGAACACGCTTTCTGGATATACAAATAATAAAACCTCTCTTAGGAAAGAGAGGCTTGGGGGCTTCTGAAGATGATTCGGTCGAAAGCTGCAGGAAGAACTTCATTTCACAAAAGGCCTTACAGGTATTACTCGGCACCTACCCCATGTGTCAAAGGTTCAATGAATGAATGCGTTGAAGCGGATTGCATAACTAATGCCGGAGCGTCAACAGCCAAAAAAATGCTACCTACTGCCAGCAGCAGAGCCACTTTTCTTATCATTAATCTTTTGCACCTCGCCAATTAGAATTTTGTATCTTTCCTGATCCTCGCCGGAACTGAGATGTCTGTATTGCTCAAATAATACTACGCACTGAACAATATGGCTGTCACTATTCATTCTAACAGAAGTTTCCAGACATTGGAATAAGTAAGCGATACCATTCTTGATTTTCTGGGCATTTAAGCAATACACCGCCAATTCGTACAGCAGTACCGTATATTTGTCTTCGGTCACCTGAGCATTCAGTTTCCCCATTCGGGTCTTCAGGTTTTTGAGGCCCAGATGAGGCTCGAAGCGTTCAATGATTTCATCCACGTTGAAGTCCAGGCGGTTGGCCGCCTGCATGATTTTGGTCAGGCCCGGGACCATTTCGTTCTCTCTGCCGTTAATGAATTCAACATAATCCGCAAGCACCTTGGTCTCTCCTGTCATCAGACGATACAGATATGTATTGGCTTCAGCCCATTCTTTAAACTGCTCCATAATCTGCCGGGCCTCCTCCGTCGTCTCCTGAACCCAGCTGAAATCGGAATATAGCGAGACATAATGAAGAGCCTGGATATAATCCCCGCGTTCATCACAAACTGCCGCGCGGAGCAGATGGGCGTAGAGGATATAGAAACAAAGGGGCCTCGCAGGTTCTTTTTGGACCGTACGGCGGCTGACCTTGTGATACTTATTCTGATATTGGATAGATGCCTTGTGCCCCATCTCCTCTGCCAGAGCCTCCACTCTGTTCCAGCGGTGCAAGGACGCATAAATATTGGCCAAATCCTTCAGCGCATTCAGCTGGTCCACCTCGTCGAGCCGCTCGACAAAGTATTCAAAATGCATCGCTGTCCGCAGATTGGCATCCTGATCTTTCCCCAGGGCTATGGTAAACAACCGGTACTGGCAGAGGGCCAGCCGCTCCGAATGTTGATATTTCTCACTCTCTGCCACACCTTCATATAACATCGCTGCCGCTTGCCGCTTGCCCTGGACAAAGAATTCCTCCGCTGTTTCAAACAGTGCCTGGGCATAGGAGATATTATCCATAAGGGTCTGGACAACCTGCCGAATGCATTCAAGTTTGTCCAGCTCCGCACAGCGCTGCAGAAAAGGGCCCAGCCGCCGCCAGTCCGGGGTGGAGTGAACAACACATTCATCTATGTATAATTCATAAAATTCACCTTCGGGAAGCCCCATCCCCGCTGTTATCCGGTCCAGCTGCTTCATGGCAATGGGGCGGTTCCCATTGATAATACTGCTGAGCGTACCGGAGTTCACCCCTGATACCCCAGCGAATTGATTAATGGTGATACCTTCTTTTTTCAAATAAGCTTCCAGTTCTGATTGTATTGTTGTCGTTTTTGATTCCAAACAAACACCTTCCTAAGAACCCATATATTTGAACTATAATCCAGATATTCCTATATATTAGGTTTTATACCGGGATAGGTCAATGTGCATTGGCACGCTAAATATGGGTTGACAGATCTGATCGCAGCCGTTCCACTGCCTGGCCCCAGGTCAGGAGATCAGCCTGGACTCCTCCGCCTGCTCTGCGGCACGCCGGATGAACCGCTCGAGGGGCTTCTGCAGGGTAAGGGCCAGCAATAGAGCAAGCAAGCCGAAAAGAACCAAATACAGAGCATCACGAACAGCAACCTCCGGGAGTATGCCGCCAACCGCCTCTCTGAGCAGGCTGATGGCATATGTAAACGGCATATACGGGTTCAGGATTTGAAAGAAGCGGCCGGTAATGCTGACCGGGAAGGTTCCTCCCGAACTGGAGAACTGGAGCACCATAAATACAATGGCTATGCCTTTGCCCAGGCTGCCAAAGATGTAGACCAGCGTGAACACAATCGTCACAAATACAATACTGATCAGGACGGCAAACAGCACAAACCACAGCTTGTCGGCAACATAGCATTTCAGCAGATATATATTGCCAAGTACGGCTACCAGAGCCTGTAGAATTCCTACGGTCAGAAAAGTCAGCAGCCGGCCAAAATACAACTGGTACCTGCGGTATGCGACCCCTCCAGTATCGACACCAGTCCGCAACAGGGAAATGAGCAGGGTTCCTCCAACCCACAAGGCAAGCACCACATAGAAAGGGGTCATGGCCGAACCGTAATTGGGAATCGGGTATAATGCCCTTTCCTTCAGCACCACGGGATTTGCGAGAAAATCGCTGGTTCCCTTGATATTTCCGCCCAGCAGTTCAGCGATTTCCTCCAGATTGACCTCCTTCTTGATCTTGCGGACCGTATCAGCAGCGCGGCGGACGGCCTGCTCCAGGACAGGCAGATCATTCCGCACCAGTTCTGCAGCCCGGTCCACCCCCTGATCTGCACGGGGAAGTCCGGCGGTAATCCGTTCGGACACACGGCGGAACTTGTCCTCTACCCCCGGCAGGTCCTTGCGGGCAAATTCAGCCGCCGTATGAATTTTTTCTCCGGCAGCGGGCAGCCCGTTCTGAATGCGCGGCAGCACATGCGTGACGAAATCGCTGAACGCTGCCAGCCGGCCGTTCATTCCGGCTGCCGCCGCACGAACCTCATCTCCCATCACATGCAGAGGTTCCCGCAGTGCGGCCAGGCCGGTCTGCCCGTACTGGATGGCGGTTCCCGCTTCATCCAGCACCGTGTCCAGCGCCGCCAGCCGTGCGGGCGCCTCCTGCAAGGCTGTGGCGGCGTGCCCCGCCGCCAGAGTGAGCTGCTGCAGCGTGCCCTGCAGCGCATGCTGCCCCTCCGCGCCGTAGCGCGTGAGAATTCCCCCCAGCGCCTCAGCGCTGCGGGCGGAATTCTCACCGAGCTGCGCCAGCGCGGCGGGGTCCAGCTTGCCGCCGCCCCGCAATGCGGCGGCAAGGCGTGCCGCCTGCGCAGCGCCGGCGGCAAAAGAAGCCCGCGCCCCGGCCAGGGCGCGGAGCTCGCTGCCCGGCACAGCGCCCGGCGCGAGGGTGTTCACGGCGGCGAAGAGAGCCGCCGTGTGCTGCAGCGCGCCGCTTCCGGCGGTCAGCCGGTCTGCGGCCAGCTGCAGTTGGTCCGCCGCCGCTGCGCCCGGCAGCGGGGGGCCTTCAGCGAGCTGGCCTGCCAGCAGCGCGGCGCTGTCTGCACTCTGCTGCAGCAGATAGAGATTCTGCTGCAGCACCTGCGGAACAGCGGCAAAAGCCGCGCTGTTCTGCGTAAGGAACTGCTGCAGCTCCTGCCCGAAGGCGGGCCCTCCTGCAGCAATCCTGTCGGTCTTCGGCAGGCCCTTGGCGGCCGCAGCGACAACGGCTGCAGCCTCATCCAGCCGGTCTGCGGCAAGGCCCAGCACCTGTCTGGCCTGAATGAAATCAGCGTCCAGACCGGACAAGAGCTGTGCCGCGTGCGTTAGGTCCGGGAGCCTGCCCTGCAGCTCCTGCAGCCTGCCCGCGGCATCGCTGATCTGCCCCCAATGCTCATCCAGCAGCTCCGCTGCCCTGCCGGCCTCTTCTACTTCCGGCAGCTTGTCCGTAACGCTAGCCATCCGTCCGGCGGCACCGGCGATCTGCGGCCAGTCCTCCTGCAGCTTCAATACCAGCTTCCCTGCCTTTTCAATTTCCGGCAGGCTCGCTTCCAGCTTGAAAAGCCCCTGCTCCACCTTACGGATGACAGGCAGCTCAGCCTGAAATTCACGGTCAATGGCACTTAGGGCAGTAAGCACTGTGCGGCTAAGAGTTTCGGTGAAGCGCCCGCTAATCTGAGCGGTAATAGCGGAAGCACCTTTGGCAGTAATTTTTGGAGCAATGGCATTCATTTTTTCATTTACTGTATAGTCTACTTCCGGTTTTACCAGTTCACCTTCGAGGACCCCTGCCATCCGCTGTGAGAACTCTTCCGGTATAACAATGCTGGCATAATAATCTCCGCGCTGCACCCCTTGCACTGCTGCTTCTGCATCAGTGAACGTCCAGCCCAGCGACTTGTTGCCATGCAGGCTCTCCAGCACCTCATCCCCAATGTTGAAACCTGTACCGTTCACAGTGGCCCCTTTATCGAGACTGGCCACCGCGACTTGGATGCCGGATGTATTGCTGTACGGGTCCCACACTGCCGCCACATTTACCCAATCGTAGACCGAGGGCAGCACCGCAAGTGCGGCAACCAGCATTAGGGCTACCGGAGCTTTGAGCAGGCCTATCCAATCCCTTTTGTATATTTGCCATATCGCCGCCATATTTGCGCTTCCCCCCATGCCGTAATCTGGATAGCTTAATATGCCCAGGAATGGCTTATTTAAAGTAATAAATTCATTTCTGCTTGTCCTATATTTTTCTGCTTCACAGGTTCAAAACTTTTTGCAACATTTTCACCGGAATTACGTTTATAAAGGTACAAAGCCCGTTTGAGAAAACCAGCGAAGGGTAATGAGTTATATAGATGTACACCGTGTCATATTCATATCAAGGGGGAATTTTTACATGTTCAAAAGAAAATCGGTTGTTCTGTTTCCTGCTCTGGTCCTCCTGTTCCTCTCCCTCGTGACTACGGCTAGTACGGTAGGTACACGCGCAGATGCACAAAGCGGCAATATAAGTCAGGAATTGACGGTTTATATACATGCGCTGAAGTCCAATGACGGACATACGATCATGACCGCCGACCCAATCGAATGGTACGAAGGTGCTGAAGCGAACCGTATCTTTGCAGAACGTGAGCCTGAGGCTGCAGCAGAGCTTGGCGGAGTACCGGATGATTACTATATTGTGAATGACAGTGACTCGCTCACTTCCTATCCCATCGCTGATAATGCTACGGTAACGATGCAGATTTACGACCATACAGGGAAACCGGGGGATTTGGATATACAATGGAATGAAGCCATTACGCTTCACAAGTTCATGACGGAATTCGCCAAAAAGGACATCATCGATCTCAGCCAGTCCCCATACCACATTACGGTTCAGGATGGCAAGGTGATCTCGATCGTACAGCAATACACTCCGTAACTTCATAGTCTGCACACCAAACGAGCATCGTCTATATAGACGATGCTCGTTTGGTGTGCAGTAGTATCTGTAAAGTAACACGACCGGAGGCTTCGAAGTCTTCCTCATTGCTAACTGCAATTCTGTTCAACCGATATATTATCATTTGTAATGATAACTTTGGAGTAGCCTGATAAAGATTCTGTGTAAGAACAGATGGTCTTTTTTGAAGCTTCTCCTTTCGAATTAGTATATTTCAAGTACACTCCGCCTTCTCCGGATAACTGGAGACTTGGGCGGATTTTGACTATCTCCCCGCTTTTAACCGCTTGCTTAAATACGTCTATCGAATGGTTACCGACAATTTCCCCGTTAGGCCCACTTACCAGCACCCCTGTTTCCACTGAAGTAAGCTCATAATCCGATTGATTATCTATCGTTACTGTAAAACTTCTGAACTGACCTAAAAGGCCGGCATTATTTCTCACTATTATGGCAATCAAAATCCCGGCCACCAGAAGTGAACCCCACTTCACAATTGAAATATACTTTATCTTCTGCATTCACTTCGTCCTCCCAACATTAGAGTGAAACCCAAATCGTTTTATAATTTGAACATGTGTAAAAAGGTTAGATGTTTCCTAAACCCTTTAGGTCGTAAGCGCTTTACTTCGGGCCGGATTTCATTAATAATTAGAGTATTAACAAGTGTATAAAAGTCTGAAAAAGGGGATATACGGATGACTACTTTTGAACTGCATGTGGATACACCGGTTGATCTGGAGATCACCGGCAAATTTGTCGCACCGTCCTCCGATTGGGTTCACCTGAGCAGAGTACTGCAGGATTACGAGCTTATTGTCATGACTGAGGGCGTGTTATATTTGGCGGGTGACAAACAGCAATTTGTAGTCTCCAAGGGTGAATATCTCTTACTTCCCCCGCTTACCAGACAATACGGAACCCGTTCATCCGATTGCTGCTTCTACTGGCTGCATTTTTCGGCCAAGTCCGGGATCACAATCACCGATGTGGCCACCTCCAGCCATAGTGAGCAAGATAACGTCATTCTGCTACCCCAATATGGGACCCTGAAGAGCCTGGAGAAAATTATCGTAATGATGAAGCAACTGCAGGATTCAGTGCGTGGCTACAATCATAAAACGCTGAACAATTACATGGCGACGGTCATTTTATGCGAGCTGTACAACCAGTTGTTCCATGCGGACTCCAATCCGTCCAAAAAAACCAAACAGGAGCAGCTCTACAACGATATCGTGGACTACATAAAATGGAGCCGGAGCGAGCATATCAAGGTGTCGCAAATCGCCGCTTACTTCGGATATAACGATAAGTACCTCTCCCATCTGTTTACCACTATCTCCGGCATCTCGTTGAAGCAGTACATTCTGCAGCAAAAGATGGAGTTGGCCAAATTCCTGCTCGCGGACACTAATCAGAACATCAGCGAAGTCTCCATCCAGCTCGGATACACAGACTGCCATAATTTCATGAAATCCTTCAAGAAGATCGTCGGCCTGACGCCCTCAGATTTCCGCAACGCTTATGCCAAGCGGCTGCTGTTCTATGAGTGACCCTTAACGATTCTACAGACCTAAGAATGTACAATCAATTCCTTCACCCTGAGTATACTCGCAGAAGCCTGTTAACGCATCATTCCGACCAGAGTATGACCTTCCCTGATCCTGTGGTTGGTATGCTGTAAATATAAGCTCCTGCGAGCTTCCCCCCAGAAACCTTGCCCCTACCTATCTTCTAATGATTAGTCAATCTTTTTTAGGTTAGCTTTTTTACTTAATGTCTTTAATTTACCAGGTTGCCAGCCAGCTGAAGCTGCTGTGGCTGTCATGCGGTGCTTCGGATAATCTGCTGTGGGTCAGCCAAAATTTCCATAATAGCTTGAACACTATGAATATCCCGCACACGTGGTATCTGGATGTGGGCGGACATGAAGGGAAAGTTTGGAGCAGCGGGCTGTATCAATTTTCGCAACGGATCTTTAAGTAAATTTGTGATTTATAAAGTTAATGCCTGTACCGGCAAACATGAGGCTATCCGTTGTGGTTGGCCTCATGTTTGCGGATTAGGGCTTAATTGGTGATCTTCACATTGCCAAACACAGCCTTATTCTTCGCGTCATCCCCCGGATTGCTGAGCGCTATACCGATATACACCTGGCGGTTCATCGAGATCTGTACGGTTCCGGCCTTCGTCCAGCGCTTCCCGTCAGACGAAACTGCGCCAGTGAAGGTATTTCCCTTTCGGTTCAGCTTAAGCCAGCTTGGAGCAGAAGCATCTGTTGTCTGGTCAACCGAGCTGCCCGCCGTCTCTTTCCGATACTGGAAGGTTGCCCCATTCTCAGGGGTAATCATCATGTCTGCGTGCTTTGCATCATGCCCCAGCGACTCCCGAATCATAACGCCGGCCTTGGCCCAGCCGTCCATACGTTCAGTTGAACGCATCTGAACAATGATCTCCGCATCACCCTTCACAGGTTGATAGACAAAGTTCATCTGATCCGCTTTCCCCCAAATATCCGTGGATGTGCTGCTCATTGTAAATTGCTTTTTGGAAGAATTGTATACAACATTCCCCGGCATGGAGCCGATATTCCTTGCCTTCCACCCTGTTGGCAGCTGAGCCGGATAGTCATGTTCACCCGGAGGTGTCCAGTCCGGTGTCGGCCATGTTGTACGTTCATCGATTTTGGCCAGCTCGGCTTCAGGCCAGGTCCCATAAGAAAAGAACGACAGACGCTTCACGCCAGGGTAATTCTCGCGGATTCCCTGGTAAATCTCCTGATATTGATCATCAGTCCAGTCATTATCCAGCGTTGCTACAATTTCCACTTGGCTGCTGCTGATCCGGTCGCTCGTATCCTTCAGGATACCGTATGCCGTGCTGTACACCCAGTCGCTGTTGAATTCCCAGTCATCAAAGTACGCCATAGGGGCGACAAAGTCGATAGAATCCTTGAATTTGGCTACATTCTGCCCAACCTCTGTAAATTCCGGCGGCAAAATATACACGCCAAGCTGCATATCCGGATTCGAGGACCGGGAAATATCCTGACGGATATCGCCTACATACTGTCCGATTTGATCTGTTCTCCATTCATTCCACTGCTGCCGCTGAGTGGAACCCCTTCCCTTTTCCAATATTCCGGATGATTATGTCTTGAACATCCAAATAAATAACAGCCAGAACTTAAAGATGTTGTGAATCTCAGCGGCGGAACATAACCCGAAGAAATCTGGTTTATTATATTTTCATCAAAGTACAACGCTAAAGAGTTTGACGGCATTAATTTTCTTTGCCTACTACATCATTCTGTAACACAAATAAACCCGCAGAAGCCTGTTTACGCATCGTTTCGACCGGAGTGTGACTACCCTCTCCCCTATAGTCGTCATGATGTAAACACAGGCTCCTGCGAGCTTTTCTACAAAAAACTTGCTGATTAGTGAAAGCAATATGTGGCCTGTGTTGTCATTTCGCCACAATCGGTACGAATATATCCGATAGATGATAGCCCATTTTCTCTTTGAATACCTTGGGTGTAGTAACATGGGTCATTTCGTAACGTTCAGCTGAATCATTCTCGCTTGTTGATATTTCGAAGCACCCACTTGTCTCAACCCATGCGCGAATGGATGCTTTAGTTTCCTGGATGGCCACTTCCTCTGCATCTTTTGAAGTTGCAACTGCATATAATCCCCCAGGGAAACCGGTAACCTCATATCCACCTGTATCTTTGTATCCTTCCGGCAGCGCAAAAAACCATTCCAAGTAACCTTTCTTGACGTTATACCACATAAAGTCGCGGGGCGTAATATAATGCTTGACATCGACAGAAGACCACCATTGGTCAAACGCTTCGAAATCCTCCATAGATGATATGTTTCCCGAATTAACGACCGTTAGAGGTGGGATCTCAATTACACGGATTCGCTCCATATTCACAAAACCTCCGGAAATAGAAGTACTTTAACCAAGAGTATAAGTGTAATGGATAAATCAGGAAATGAAATGCATCACAAGTTTTATTAACATCGAAAGTAAAATGCACATTGGATGAACCGAATGATGCAAATGACAGGCTCATGCTGGCATTGCGCCTTACAGCTTCCAACGGCAGGTCATCGTTAAATTGCCCCCATGCAGCTCCGCTGTCAGTGAGCCGTTCATCTTGTCCATTAGACTTTTCGCTATGGAAAGACCAAGTCCCGATCCTTGGGCGGACCGGGTGCGGTCGACCGTATAGAAGCGGTCGAATAGCAGCCTCACATCGATGTCGGATAACTCCTTCGCTTCATTCACGATCCTGAACATGGCTGTCTTCTCCCGTTGCTCGAAGCAGATCTCCACATGACCGGCCGCATGTTTGACAGTATTAATAAGCAAATTCTCAACGACCCTCTGCACGGCTGATTCGTCAGCATATATAGCCACCGCTTCCTTCGGCAGCCGGATATCCGGCGTAATGTTCCGTTCGTTGAACCGGTCGTAGAAACCAACCAGAATGTCTGACAGGAGGACAGTCATTTCGATCCGCTCGGACTTAAGCTGATAATCCGAAGATTCAATTAAGGACAGCTCGAAGAAATCGTTCAATAGCGCTTGCAGCCGTTTCGTGCGATTTTTAACGATTGTGAGGTATTCGTGCTTCTCCTCGGGCGTAATAGGCTCTGCTTCCAGCAGTTGAATATATCCAAAGATGGAGGTCAGCGGAGTACGAATATCATGGGAAATGTTCGTAATTGCCTGCCGCAGCTCATTTTCTGTTCGTCTTCTGCGGGCCTCTGCATCGACTACGAGGTCGGACTGGCTGTTAATTTGACCCGCAAGCGCTTCGAGCCGCCGGTCAAATAGCGTTACGTCTATTTTTTTACCGGTTGTCCGCTCATTATAGCGGCGCAGCTGCGATGTCATCCGTCCCAGCTCCCGCCTCATCAGCAGCAGATGGGCAAGCAGAAGAGCCGCCACCGTAACCGATATGAGCGTTATGATAAGCAACTCTCTTCCGCCCCTCTTACTTTTATTTTATTTCCTTTCTACGGAACACGAGAATACCGAGCAGCCCGGCTGCGACAATCGTCAGCAATGGCACAAGCAGGAGCGCCGGCAGATCGCCGCCGTCGATGCTGGGCTTGCCGATATCGTTCATCAGCTTGAAGATAGAATAATCATACACTGTAGTAAAGAAAGGGATGTACTCACCCAAGCCCCCCAAAATCGTGTCAATCATAAGGAAGAAAATCATCGAGAAGCCGATCGTCTTGCCGCTTTCGGTGAACACGGCAGTGAACAGCGCCCCGATCGCCGCGTAGCCTGCAGTGTACAGCAGTGTTAGTCCGAGGGCCCGTGGTATGAAGAACGCGTCAACCCCCTCCGGCAAATGGCCAAAACCTGAAAGTAGTGAAACTTCGGTCGTGCTTACGATCGGGAATACCAGAGAGACAGCCATGGCTCCGACCGAGAATCCGATCAGCTTGGCGGTGAACAGCCGTCCTCTATCGTTGCCCGATGATGCGATCGTCTTCATGACACCCGTCGCATATTCACTCGCGATGAAGAATCCGGCCAACGCTGCTACGCCGAATTTGATCACATAGCCATTGCTTGCCATAAATTTAATCAGAAATTCGGCTCCTGTAAATTGCGGATCTCCACTCGACTTATTGTCAAAATAGTAGAGCAGTGGATACACCAGTGAAAGAGCGGCGGTTATGAGCAGCAGCACCCGGAATGATCTGTCCTTACGCAGCTTGAACAGTTCTGACCTGATCAGGTTATACATGCCCGGCACCTCCGATCCGCTTCATAAAATAGCTCTCCAGGTCTTCGCCCATCGGCATAAACTGCTCGATTTCCAGGCCTGCGGAGAAAAGCGTCGACGATACTTTGCCTGGCTGCTCCATGTGGCCATACAGCTTGATGGCCCCATCCGGCATCACCTCGAAATCGGCTGTGCGGAACTCATTCTGAATAACGGTTGCTGCCTTGTCCGGGTTATCCGCTTTGATATACACGTATTGCTGGCATTTATCGTTCAATTCCTGTGCAGTGAGCTGCTCCAACAGCTTGCCGTGATGAATAATGCCGTAATGGCTTGCCAGCAAATGCAGCTCACTCAGAATGTGGCTGGAGATCAGAATCGTTATCCCTCGTTCGTGGTTGAGCTGCTTGAGCAGCTCGCGCATCTCGATAACGCTCATCGGATCGAGTCCGTTGGTCGGCTCGTCCAGAATTAGAAATTCGGGGTCGCCCAGCAAGGCGATCGCCAGACCCAGCCGCTGCTTCATGCCAAGTGAGAAATTCCTCACTTTTTTCCTGCCTGTTCCCTGCAAACCGACCCATTCCAGCATCCTGTCGACGCAGTCTTTGCCGGGGATGCCCCGGAGGAGACGGTTCGCCTCCAGATTCTCGGCGGCAGTCATGTGGGGGAACAACGAGGGGCTCTCGATAATCAGCCCCATCCGCTTGCGGGCCTGGGTCAACGCCCGCTCATCGCTGGCTCCGAACAGCTCGATACTTCCGTCGGACGGAAAAGCAAGTCCGGTAACGATGCGCATCAGCGTCGATTTTCCGGCTCCGTTCTGCCCAATAAAGCCATATATGGAGCCTTTGCGGATAGACAAATTTACTTTATCCAGCGCTACGCTGCCTTTGAACTTCTTAGACAATTGATTCGTTTGCAATACATATTCGTTCATTGTCGTCTTGGCCTCCCTTATGTGATAGACCAAGTATAGAAACGAAAACTTAAGAGGGGCTAAAGCCAATTCTTAAGAATGTCTTAAGGCTTCAGCCGATAGCCCATGCCCCATACCGTCTCGATAAATTCGCTGCCAGGCGCAGCCTTCGCCAGTTTACTCCGCAAATTGCTCATATGGACATTGACCGTATTATCGTCTCCGTGGTATAGCTCATTCCATACGCTTTCGTATAGATTGGCTTTCGTGAATACCTTTTTCGGTGCCGATAAAAACAATGCGACAATCTCGTACTCCCGGACAGTCAGCACAACCTCCGCCCCCTCTGCCGTAACCGTTTTGGAATCGTGGTCGAGCACCAATCCCTTATGCTGCAATACGCTCGGCACAGCCGGAGGAGCGATCTGCGCATACCGGCGCAGATGGGAATCGATGCGCGCTGATACTTCCTCGATATCAAAAGGCTTCGTAATGAAGTCATCCGCCCCTCCGCGCAGAGCTGACACCTTGGTCCGCTGTTCACCCTTGGCCGAAATGATGATCACTGGTACACCACCCCGCACGCGGATCCATTTAAGCAGCTCCTCGCCCGTCATTCCCGGCAGCATCAGATCGAGCAGTACCATGCTCCATTGCCGTTGCTCCAGATAGAGCAGTGCCTCTGTTCCGGAGAAGGCAGGCTGTGGCACGTAACCGCTTTTTCTAATAATGCTACACAGCAGCCGACTGATGTCACTGTCGTCTTCGGCCACGAGAATATTGATCGAATTATTCATCTAATCTCCTTGTACTATCTGTTATCAGCTCTCAAACCTATGTTCATCAGCATTTATGATAGACTATTTTTACCTCTGATTCCAGAACAGCATTTTTTATGACCTGGCGAAGAGATTAATTTGGACTCCCATGGTTCGCAAAAAACCAGCAGACCCACTCCGGGACCTGCTGGTTTTTTGTATGCAAGCAATTTGGCCGAGCGGGACTCAATCCCAAAGCATAGGCTCCAGTACTTTATCCTGAACAGTGATACTGTTAAGGGCTGTATTATTAATCCATGAAAGCGCGAGCGTTCCCTCGCCCATATGAACACCTACTACCGGAACAAAAGTCATGATTTCTGTACGCACAGAAGGCGACATTTCCTTGATGGCCGACTCCAGGCTCAGCGCCTCTTCCATATTGTTGGCATGCATAATGCAAATATCCTGGATCCGCCAGATATCCTTGTGGAGTGTCTCCAGCAACTTTTGCTTCGTCTTCTTGAAGGTGCGGATTTTGTCCACAACGACAACTTTGCCTTCATCGAACTTCAGCAGCAGATGAATCCGCATCAGCTGGCCCAGTACAAGCTGGGAGCCAGAGAGTCGCCCGCTGCGGTGCAGCTGGCTGAGACTGGCAGGGATCAGATAGAAAGACATCTCTTCAATGATATTTTCGATTCTGCTCTTAATCTCCAGCGCTGAGCAACCTGCCTGCTGCCAGTGAACGCCGCGCAGAATCATCTCACGGATCGGGTAAGCGCCTACCTTGGAATCAATGCCAATTACGGTAACTCCAGCGATATCCGCTGCCTGTATAGAGGTATGGAAAGTACCACTAAGCTCGGAGGAACAATGGATCGCAATAATTTCGTCATACTCTTCCTTCAGGTGCTCGTATAACTCTACGAACTCACCGATCGGCGGCTGGGAACTGCCAACCTTGTCATTCTGGCGCATTTTATCATAGAACTGGTCGGCGGTGATTTCGATATTTTCTTTATAACATTCATTATTGACAATTAGACGGAGAGGAACAATATATACATGGTTATTTATGGCGAATTCAGAGTCAATTGTGCTGGTGCTGTCGGTTACCCAAGCGATGGATTTCATGTCACTGCTCTCTTTCGTGAGGGATTGGTTGCGATCAGGAATCAGCAGCTTCAACTATCTGCATATTCGTAAATTATACAGGAAACCAAGCGCTCATATAGCGATTACGAGATAATTACCGGCACCTTTTTCAACATGATTCGACATAAATTCACATTTCACATGATAGATATACCTATTAAAGAACCGACTGGATATGGTATGTGAAGACGCCAAAAAAATTGCCGTTACTTATGATTTACTACTGCCTCATGGCTGGGCGCACCAAAAGAACGGCATCTCTGCCGTCCTTTAACATTTGAAATTATTGTATCATCTTCTACTCTTCGGTACTGAAGTCCGGTTAGGGCGCTAATATATAGGCACCTTGCTCATAATCATCGGCGTCCTTCCAGTGAACGCGCAGTGACTTCGTAGTGTACAGTTCCGCGCTGTTGGCAACCTCGAAATGAAGATGTGGTTCGCTGGAATTACCCGAGTTACCGCACTTACCCAGCGTATCTCCGGCCTTCACTACGTCGCCGGCTTTGACGCTGACCGATCCTTTTTGCAGATGAGCATAGTAGCTGAACTCTCCGTTGCCATGATCGATAATGACGTGGTTCCCGGCGATCTGCTCCGTATTCTCCTTACCAACAGGCTTATTGTCTTGGATGTCATTGACGATTTTCACGACTTTACCCGCTGCGGCAGCCAGAATAGGTTTTCCGAAAGCAAAGTAGCTTTCATTTTTGGTGGCGTCGCCTTTATAGCTGAACCCATTGTTCACCACGATGAGATCATACGCATACCGCTGCTGCTCAGCCCCGTAATGATAATTAATTAGCTCGTTCGTCCCCCCCCAATAGACAAACCATTTCCCTTGAAAAGGAAGTTCAAAAGTCGTTTGAGTGCGCTTCGCATCCGTCTCGGGATACTGCTGCATCGTATTAAATATCAGGCCCTCTATCTTGTTGTTTCTGTCAAACAGAGCTTGTATCGTTTTTTTTCCTTTGGGGTCCTTCCAAGCATAGTAGCTGGTATTGTTTATAAGAAAATGACTAACCAGTTTATAGGATGTGACGTTCTTGTGGTTGAGGCTGACTTGTTTCTTGAAATCCTTTAACGAGAATTGCTTCTTGAATTCGGCTCCGAGTTGTCCATAAATACGTTCATATTTCTCTTGCTGCAGCAGTTTTAAAAGTTGGTCCGGCCGGAAGGAAGCAGCGGCTACTGCTACTTTCGAGACAGAGCTTGCTGATACAACCTCAGGCTTGGCGGACTCAGCCGACGCCGAGGCTGCGAGTGAGCCCACAGTCAGTATGCCAGCGAGGCTAAGCAGCATCAGATTTCTTTTGCTAATGATATTGTTCATCCGTTTTCTCTCCTTTATATGGGTTTCACGGATAAGTGTATGCGATGAAGTTTAATACCTGCGAAACGAAACCTTATGATTGTATTAATCAGGAGATTGAAAAGTTAAGGTTCCGTTAAGATTTATATTGTGCTGCTGAAACAAAATGAATGATATATTTAAATGAATACCAAGTTATGTAATAGGGAGATAAGGAAGCGATGAATCAATCAAAGATTCTAATTGTGGATGATGAATCGTCCATTCTAAAACTATTGAAAACCGTGTTAAATAAAGAGGGATTTCCACTCGTCGATACGGCCACAACAGGCGAACAGGCCTTACTAGCCTGCCAAACCACCAAGTATGACCTCATCCTGCTTGATGTTATGCTGCCGAAGCAAAACGGCTTCGAGATCTGTCCATGGATTCGGCAAACGACGGATGCCCCTATCCTGTTCTTAACGGCTCGGATAGGCGATTTTGATAAATTGACCGGTTTTGCCGTTGGGGGCGATGATTACATTACGAAGCCGTTCAATCCGCTAGAAGTGATTGCGCGTGTCCGGGCACAGCTGCGCCGGTATCTCAAAACTGCCGATGTTCCCACTATGAACCGGATATACACTTACAGAACATTTCAAGTGGACGAATATGCTGGAGAGCTTCGCGTGAATGATGTCACCGTCGATTGTCCGGCTCAGGTCTTTCAGCTCCTCTTGTTTTTTTGCCAAAGCCCCAACCGGGTATTCAGTAAAAAACAACTGTACGAGCAAGTTTGGGGCGAGCAAAGTCTTAGTGATGACAATACAGTCATGGTTCATATCCATCGTATCCGCGAGCGCATTGAACCCAATCCCAGTGAGCCAGTATATTTGATTACTGCACGTGGCCTAGGTTACAAACTTGTTCGTGAATCTGAGAATTAATGCGATGAACATCAAGAAAAGGTTTATCCTTCAATATATTAGGCAATTGTTGTTTATCGGCGTCCTACTATTTGTTCTATTTTTAGGTACATTTACTTTAAGCATTGTAAAGCTGGAGCGGCTTGATCAACAACTGGACTCCATTCAGCCCAGTTTGCCTGTGCTCACAGACTCTATTACCCATCATGACGGTAAAATACAATTTGATCCGAAACTTCTTGCCGAGGTACGCGAGCAGGGGGGCTGGCTACAGGTTATAGATAAGGCTGGAGAGACTATTGCCGCTTACCATACTCCAGCTGATGTACCAGAACGTTACACTCCTGGTGAGCTGATGAGCTATTGGAAAGCGGAGAAGGATTTCCCTTACGGACTATATGCATGGATTCAAGAGCTGGATGGACAAGCCTATACCCTCTTATACGGAGTGAAGAATGATATTGCCATGCTCAAAAAAAACTTGCTGCAGCAAGTGACATGGAGAGCGGGCAAGATTGAAGTGAACGAGAGCTTCAAGCAGCAGCTTAATGATATTCATGGCTGGATCGAGCTTCTCGATGGGAATGGGAAGGTACTAGGAGGTTACGGACAAAGGGGCGAAGCGCCAGATCATTATAGCCTTCAGGATTTGATGCTGCGTAACCAATATCCGGAACGTTATGGCATGCAATCATTTACGGTTTATGATTCTGCGGCAGGCAGCACCTGGGTCATTCATGCTCCTCTGTCTACAACGGTGGCTTCATGGGTCAATGGCGATACGTATAAGGAAGATATTACTGTATTCTTCTGGAGATCTGCTGCTTTGCTTGTGATGATTCTTATTCTCTTCCTGCTTCTTGCTCTTTGGTACGGTCACCGGTTTGGGACACCTATTCTGCATATGATTGATTGGCTTCACTCTTTGGCCAAGGGGGAATTACGTGAACCGACCAGTCCTAACTCCAATGGGATGCCTCTTAGCCGTAAGCAGTCTGGACATTTAAAAGAAAGATTCCGCGTACATGCCGAATTGATACAATCCTTAGCTCACTTAACAGAGACATTACAGAAGAACGAGCATATTCGTAAGCAGCTGGAGATCACAAGAGAAGACTGGATTGCAGGTGTGTCGCATGATTTGAAGACACCGCTGTCTTCCATAATGGGGTATGCACATCTCATGGAATCGAGAACGTATGAATGGTCACAAGCAGAAATTCGTGAATTTGCAGCCATTATGCGTGAGAAATCCACTTATATGGATGAAATGATTAACGATTTAACCTTAACCTACCGGTTGAAAAACGATGCCTTTGCGTTTGAATTCATCCCGACAGACATGAATGAATTCATCGATCAAGCCATACAAAAGTGGAAACAGCATCCTCAATTCGCCAATGTTCCGATTCATTATAAGGCTTCGGAAGCACCGATTACCTATCCGATAGATGCCAGATACTTCAGACGCGTACTGGAGAATCTGCTTGCAAATGCTGCCCTCCACAATCCTGAAGGTACATGGATCAACGTTTCTATAGTTAAGAATAACGTTTCGCAATTTGTAATCCAGATACAAGATAACGGGGTAGGCATAGATATTAAAAAGAAGGAACTGCTATTCGAACGCTACTATCGCGGTACCAATACGGATGAATTAATCCAAGGTACTGGACTCGGTATGGCAATTTCCAAGCAGCTTGTGATCCAACACAGGGGACAGATCGAAATAGAGAGCCAATTGGGGACTGGTACGACAATTTCATTAGTGTTTAGCAGGACAAGAGAATAAAATCCATTCTTTATTCAACTAGGCAGTACTAGAAGCAATAACCTAATGAAAAAAGCCCAAGCCACTTGTGCTTGAGCTTTTTTCATTTCCTTACTCAGACTACGACAAACTATTTATAATCATTTAAGGGCCCTTGATCCATTATAACTTCTACCATATTTGAAGGTCCCATCCTGAGAATAGGCCTAAACTCCGAATTCGGTCTACTGTAAAGCTCCAATGGGCTTATAATAACGCCGTCTGGCGTATTATGAAGTATTCCGGGTACACAGGTATAAATCTTATCATTATTATTGGCATTCTTGGCGGATATCGTAACGGACGTTCCATTATGATTATCTATACTCATGGACACCTTATATCTGTAGAATGAACCGGTTCCATTGGACTGAGCTGAATAAACCACAGGAACAACTGCAAGAATATCATCTTTTAATCTTAATTTTATAACCTCTGTCTTCATTGCTTTGCTGCTTCTCCCGACATCGCCCATATGTTCCACAGTCCCGTTACCAAAACTTTTGAGAGGAGGTGTCCCCTCCGCACCAAACATAGCTACATCAATCTGCTTTCCATCCTTTGTGTAGACTAAAGCATATATATCATAATCCGTCCCAGTCTTCCAAGATACAGTAGCCGTGATTTCTGGTGTTTTATCAATAATAACCGGTTTTTGCCCTTTATCGAGATTTATCTTACCCTTTACCTTTTCAAGGCTTATTGATAACTTCGAATCAGGCTCTTTTGAGGTATGATTTTGAATTGTCTGAGGTTCGGAATGCTTGTCTGGCTCATCAGCTTCAACCTCAACACCATAGTTTTTACATAACCCTTCAAGCCCGGAATCAAATCCGCGCCAGATTGATTTTGCCTTCGTCTGACCATCTCTTAGATATAATTCCAAAACTACGATTCCATTTTCGTGCGTGAAACTGGATGGTGATAACTGAATAATCGTATTTTCGGTACATATCTCGGCTGTTAAATTCTTTACATTCGAAAATCCCGTGCTGTGATCCTCTGTCAGAGTTATAGCTATTTTTGTTATACCTTGAGGGACTTTACCCATGTCGAAATTAATTTTATGAACTTTTGTATGGCCCACTTTCTCGGATGGTAAAAGAGTAGCTACACCTGAGGAACTTTTTGGTTGATTATAAAAGATAACCCCGCTATCTCCTTGTACCTTGTCGGAATCCGTTAAAAGGAATGCTGTTAGTGAAATATCTATTAAAGTAGAAATTTCGTGACTAATCGTAATATTACCTTTTGCGGCACTTAAGGTTGTATTTGCTCCCATCTGAAGAAATTGATTCACTTAAACCACTCCAATCCATTAATGGCCCGTATTCAAGTTGACTCTTTAATTCCCGAAATTCAGAATACACTCTGACTTACTTATATTACCACAAGAAGGTAATACTTAAGACTTGCATTAACATATTGTCCCTCTTGTGGTACGGTTCACCGCACTATCTGTAACGGAAAATTTAAAGGCCATCCATTGTGGGATGGCCCTCTTTCATTTTCCTCGACTGTCGTCTCCGTCAGCTGAACGGTATTCAGCTATTCATCTTTGATAACAGGCAACAAATAATCAAGAATAATCTTCTGTCCCTTTTCCAGCGGTGTGCAGTATCGGTCATATGTATAGACATCACACCAATAAAAATTTCCAAAGTCAATTTTGTATCCTGTTTTCTCGATTGCTTCGGAACAAATTAAGTATGCACTATCAATAATATCGTTAAGGTAGTCGGCTTCAATCCATATCTTAGCAACCGTTCCAGCGGGTATATCTGCTGCATACATATTTTCTGGAACAGGTGCATCAAGTTCTACATATTTACCAATGATATATTGAAAATTATCTTTCCCTTCAAATTTACTCATATGCCCAAGTCCAAAATAGTCATCAATATCTTTGCAAATCCACTTTCCAACTTCTTGTTGTATTTTATCAAAAACGCCTTCCTTGATTGCTGAACCCCAGCATTCTTCTCCCGCTTTTTGAAATGAGGTCATTTTCATCATGCCCACAATTTTTCGACTTCCAAATTGTGCATACTCGATTTTTTTTAGCTCTGCCATAATTCGTTTACCTCCTACAATTCTAATGTTTGTAAAGGAGGTGCGTGGATGATCACTAAGTTTCTCTCTGTCCTTCCTAACACTAGAGGGAGAAACATTGTGATGCTCCCTGAAAGCTCTTGTAAAAGAAGCGTGAGAATTGAAACCATATTTTATAGCTATGTCGATGATTTTTTCACTGCTATTTCTTAAATCATGACCCGCTAGGGTTAATCGCCGCCGCCTTAAGTACTCATTAATTGAAATTCCTGAAATATATGTGAAAATACGCTGAAATAATGGGGCAGGGCAACCAGCAATTTTAGAAATAACGCTATAATCAACCTCATCTGAAGTCGGTATAATATTCTCCAAGTATTCCACTACACTCTCAAAGGCATTAAGATTATCCACTATGCACCTCCTCTCTAATAAAATTATAGGAATATTTTCATGACATCGCTTTGCAAGAACTGAACGTTTTTTGTTAAGTATCGCAATATAATAGTTCCATTATATATCCTGCTTATCCTTCTGTTGAATCTGCTATCCTGCCAGTATGCTTAAAACCGGCTCAAGCAATTTTTGGTACATATATCATATTCGTGACCTAAAGCCAATCCCCCTTACCGTTTGGTCCTTTTTTACAGCAAAATTATAGCCCCAGGAAAAATCTCCAGGGGCTGTTCTTACTATTGTGGAGCATCCTTATCTTTTTTGCAAAAAGATCCACCATTGCCGGTCAAAACCGGGAATAAAAATCTCTTCGCAGCCCTGAATCCCGTTCAACCAGCGTCTGGTCAGGGGGATGATATTCTCAAACAAATCTACCGGGTAGCCCCAGTCAAGGTCCAATTGGAACATATAATGATTCATAGCGATAATGCCATCTGTCCGCAGAGATTTCAATAAAGTGTGGATCAAGGTGATAAAAGGCTGCATGGCATGAACTTCGAGTGTACCTGAGGCAACCTCCTGCTGAAGAAGTTTGATCATGGCCGGCAAAGTTTCCATCCAATCCGTATGGATGGTGTCGATTCCAGCCTGTCCGCACAAAATCGCCTGGATGATATCATTGACCGCATGCTGAAAAACGATAAGATCCACTGACCCGGATGGCAGATGTTTTTCGAGATAAGCTGCATCTTCCTCTATGACTTTCATATGCAGGGGAAGGCCCAGCGTTTTCTGCAGCAAACTGGTGGTGAGGCTTTTATTCATATTGGCCGTTATGTATGTACTGTTTGGATGGGTTCGTGCCATGACCTGGGGAACCATATCTGCATCGCCGGAAGCCACCTCCAATAATGTCAGGTCATCTCCCAACTGCAGCGCTTCAAAAACCTCTGCCCAACGCGCTCTGAAGTAGACTTCATTTACAACGGTAAAGTGGGCAATCGGACTTTCCAGCAACAGTTTAAGCTGGTGTTCAACCTCGTTTTGTGGGAGAGAGCGATATTGCTTCAGTTCTTGCTCGCTCAAAAAACGTTGTGCTCGCTCATTTATTAATGGGTAGCATTTGTCTACGTCGTCTAATGGAATCATAATAAGCTTCCCTTCCTGGCTAACTATATTTGCTACTATTATATTTATTAATAGATTTTCCAACAATCTATATTATTAAAGATATATAGGTTAAACTAAAAGTTTTTTCCGAATATTACAACCACGTATCTGAATTTTAAAATCAATAGTCTTGATTATCGACCTCTGCAAAGGGTTAAAAGTGAAGCCGTCCGACTTTTCCAAGCTGACCCGAGGTGGAATATGAGAAGGCGCAAAAGAATGAGTGAATGCAAATAAGAGCGGAACGTAAGGCTGTTAACCTGTGCTGTGCTCTGCTCTTGTAACGACGACTTTGCCTATACTTCGTGCAGGCCCTCATACTCAAAGGGTTCTTCACACGAGTAGATATCATGGAAAAATCCCATATACGGGATATCGTCCTCCAGACATTTAATGCGATATGACAACTCCTCATCACACTCCAGCTCTTCGCCGTTGTGCTGCTTTCTGTATAATAAAACTTTGCGGCAACAAAAAAAGAAGAAGCTCAAGCTACACCTAGCTTAAGCTTCCTCTTTTTAGCTCATGCACGTCCTGCTGATTCTGCGATTTTTCCTGCACGAACTTCTTTCTTCCACTAGGATCTCCACTAACGTTACAGCAGTTCCTTGCGGAGCTGCTCCGGCGATTTCGGCGAGAGCAGGCCGAACGGGATATCGAAGACGGTGTGCGCGCCGGACTCTCCCTTTTGCGCCAGACGGTAGGCCGCGCGGGCATAGGCGACGAGCACGCTGGCGGTAAATTCGGGATTGCTGTCCAGCTTCAGACTGAACTCGACGATCTGCGTATTCCCCTCCCCGGTCCGCCCGCTTCGGATAACATGGCCGCCATGCGGCATTGCGCCATGTTCGGCAGCCAGCGTCTCTTCGCTCACGAAATGAACCACAGTCTCATAATCGGCAAAATAATTCGGCATGCTGCGGATCGTCTCCGCAATCGCCTCGCGGTCTGCGCCTTCCTCTGCCACTACATAACACTCGCGCAGATGCTTGTCGCGGGTAGCCAGCACCGGGTTCTCCCCCCTGCGTACGCGCGCCACCGCTTCTTCACGCGGAATAGTGTACTGGATGCCGTTCTTGACTCCGGGAACACGGCGGATGGCGTCGGAATGACCCTGGCTTACGCCTTTACCCCAGAAGGTGAACTCGCTGCCTTCCGGCAGCACGGCTTCTGCCAGCAGACGGTTCAGTGAGAACAGTCCCGGGTCCCAGCCGGTAGAAATGACGCTGACAGTCCCCGCCGCCTTGGAGCTGGCATCCACTTCCGCATAATACTCCGGAATTCGCGCATGGGTATCGAAGCTGTCAACCGTATGGAACAGCTTTGCCAGAGCCGGGCCCTGTTCCGGCAGATCGGTTGCGGAGCCACCGCATAGGATCAGCACATCAATTTTTCCCCGATAAGCCTCAATATCGTTAATGGACACCATCGGTGTGCCCGTCTCTAACGTGTGGGGATCGCGGCGCGTAAAAATCGCTTCCAGCCGAAGATCAGGATTTTGCCGGATTGCCGCCTTGACGCCACGTCCGAGATTGCCGTAGCCGACGATGCCGATGGAAATAGGTTGGGTCATGGTTATTGTGTCCTCCATTTCATAATATGCTGGATCAGATCCAGCCTCGGGCACTCATCGCTTCGCTAATCCGTTTAATGGAGATCATAAAAGCAGCGGTGCGCAGATTGGTACCGTGCTCACGGGATAAGGCACGGACCGCATCATAGGAAGCGTACATCCGCTGCGACAGACGCTCCAGCACCTCTTCTTCCGTCCAGTAGTAGTTGGCCAGATTTTGCACCCATTCGAAATACGATACGGTGACGCCGCCTGCATTTGCCAGAATATCGGGAATGACTAGCACGCCCTTTTCCTGCAAAATTTTGTCCGCCTCCGGAGTGGTCGGGCCGTTGGCCGCTTCGGCGATGATCCGGGCCCGGATGTTGGCTGCATTGGCGCCGGTAATCACATTCTCCAGTGCCGCGGGGACAAGGATATCGACATCCAGCTCCAGCAACTCTTCGTTAGTAATCACGTAAGACTCGCCGTAGTCAGCCAGCTTGGCATGGTCTTTGAGCGCAAAGACTCTCGGCAAGTCAAGACCCTCCGCCTGATACAATCCGCCCCTCGAATCGCTGACCGCAACAACCTTACAGCCTTGTTCGGCCAGCAGTTTAGCCGCAATCCGTCCGGCGTTGCCGAAGCCCTGCACCGCAACTATTGCGCCTTCCGGAGATACGTCCAGCTCCTTGAGCGCAGCAAGCACTGTGTACACGCAGCCTTGTGCCGTTGCTTCATTCCGTCCTTTGGAGCCGCCGAGGATGAGCGGTTTGCCTGTGATGACGCCCGGCGTGTTGACGCCCTTCAGGCGGCTGTATGTATCCATCATCCAGCCCATAATCTCCGGTGTCGTGTAGACATCCGGCGCTGGAATATCTTTATCGGGACCGATGAAATCGGCGATAGCCTCCATAAAGCCCCGGCTGACGCGTTCCAGTTCGCCTTTGCTCAGCTTGTGCGGGTCACAGATAACCCCGCCCTTGCCGCCACCGTAAGGCAGACCCACAACGCCGCATTTGAAGGACATCCACATCGACAATGCTTTGACCTCGTCCAGCGTAACGTCAGGGTGGAAACGAATGCCCCCTTTTCCCGGACCGATCGCATCGTTGTGCTGGGAACGGTAACCTTCGAAGACGACCACGCTGCCGTCGTCCATCTTGACAGGAAAGTTGACGGTCAGCACACGTTTCGGTTTTTTCAGAATATCGGTAATATGCTGCGGAAGCTGCAAATAGGCAGCCGCTTCATCAATCTGTTTTTGCACAATTTCAAAGGGGTTTAAGGTCTCTTGCGCCAGTGCCACGTTCTCTGTAATGCTCATGTGCTTCAGCCCTTTCTCTCCATCTGATTTTGCGGTTCACCGCATTAAAGAAGGTTAGAATACATCTTACATCATACGTTAGTTTTATAAAAGAATTTTTACGGAAAATCATTGTTATTTTTTTCATCAGATACGAAAATATGCGAATTAATTGCTTACATTTTTGCTTATAGATTGGATTCGGGCTAGACCTGCCCTGCCGAACCGACGGAAGGGACTTTTGCTGTGAATCTGCAAAAGTCCCCCTCGAATGGGTACAGCATATGGGTATTGCCTCATTCCGATACGGAATGAAGTCCCTTTACCTCTATTAGTTTTTTACTAAACTGATACGCTACATTAACGCCGGGGTCGATGGCAAATGTGGTGGCCGACATTTGGGTATGAATTGCGGTGGAGGAGCCGTCGGCGCTTGAACACCTCCAGGTGCAACTCCCGATGATGGCTGAAGCGGTAATAGTGTGCCAGATTGCCCTCATCCTCATATGTACCGAATTCAGCCGTCTGCTCCGCAAACGTCTCCAGCAACCTTTCCACATTCAGTCCATGCCGCAGCGCGGCCCAATGTAGGAAAAAAAGGGAATAGTAGAAAAATACCGAACTACATAACATTATTCGGATGAATATATAAATGAGGTTGGAAGGTTGGCAAAATGAATAATAATAGAAACTGGACAGTTTTGTTTATTGGTGGAGCATCGGGAATAGGTAAATCAAGTATCGCTTATGAAATTGCTCGATTTTATGGTGTGAATGTCTTGGAAGTAGATGATGTTCACCTATCCGTAAAAACAGTTACAGCAAAGGAGCATTTTCCTGTAATTCATTATTGGGATTCTGGTATTGACTGGAAAGATGTTGGAGTTGACGGCAATATCGACTGGCTGATTGGTGTAAGCAAAGAAATGGCTCCAGTATTAAAAAAACTCGTAAACAGGCATATTGAAGATAAAGTACCTATCATTATTGAAGGTGATTTTATTGATCCTGAATTTACATTATCTTTCGATAACCCGGAGGTAAAATCAATATTTATACAGGAATCAGACAAAAATCAAATAGTGCAGAATTATTTAGCAAGAGAAGGTGGCGAATTACAACATTATAGAGCTGAAATAAGTATTTCGTATGGAGATTGGATAGCGGATACCTGTAAGCGAAATGGGATTGAATTGATCGAATCAAGACCTTGGAACACTGCTTTAAGCAGAGCCATAAAGTGTTTATTGTAATGTAAGGCCTTAGTCTACATAGGTAAAGTAAAGCGGATACCCCATGTGTGAAGTATCCGCTTTTTATCAACGTCTCCTGATTGTGGAATATATAATTTTACCGATGATCCCGCCCGTGAGCCAAAGCCATTTGATAAACAATACGACGGCGAGTACTATCACACCTAGGATTACATTTTTCGTCCCCTTGCTCATACGAAGTCTCCTCCCCTTGCAAAGTCCGTTAGTGACGCTACTTGTCAAAACGTTTGCCAGCGTAAATTATGAAGACCAGCAACGTGGGAAGAACCATCCATACGAGCAAGTTGGCAAGGCTCAGCCAGATCTGCCCCAACCCCTTGTCCAGAACAAGAGCTGACAACCCCTCCATGAAATGGTGCGAAGGAATGATGCCAATCACATCCATAACAAACGGTTCCTTCAGCCCAGGCGCGAAAATGGGGACAAAAACAAAAAACAACAGGATCGGAAGCCCCACGATGGACGTCTAAATATTCCATTAATAACGCAATTAGTAGATTATTGCAAAGGTTCTTCTATCGTCAAATCTTTGCTGAAAAACTCAATAACTTGCCGTTACTTATGATAAGGCTCTCCTTGCACGCTATAACGGCTGGATGAAAAATATCCCTCAAACCGGATTCTATCGGTCGAGGGATATTTCGAGTAGGGCAACTATTTAATTATCGATTAGATTAGAGTTTTGCAGAAGTCTTTGAACAATAACCGCGACTTCCGCTCTTGTTATGAAGGCTTTTGGAGCCAGCTCACCACTGTTTCGTCCCGAAACAAGCCCGGCTTTCAAACAGTCGGAAACCCCGCTCTTTGCCCAAGTCGATATCGTCTCCGCATCAGTGAAAGAGTCTGGAAATTGCTTTGTCATCTGGTGATCCATCACCTCAAGCCGGGTAATGATCATCGCTCTTGCCAGAATGACCATCGCTTGTTCGCGTGTCATCTTATCATTCGGGCGGAAGCTGCCATCATCAAATCCGCTGATCAGGTTGTACGTGAATGCCGTCCCAATCGCATCGGCGAACCAATCCTTCCGATCAACATCACTGAAAGGCGGTACCCCTGCTTTTAGTTTTAGTCCTAAACCGCGAACCAGGATGGCCGCAAACTCCGCACGCGTAATGTCCTGGTCAGGATTGAAGAGACCTTTGGCAGCGCCATTGATGACCTTGCGTGATCCCATATCGTTTATGGCTTTTTTAGCCCAGTGCCGTTCTACATCCTTGAACTCAAGCGGATGCCATATCACAGAATAGCTGCTATTCGTCAAGCTGTTCACCTTGGCATAATACTTGCCGTTCAGGAGTACGATTTTTGTCGGCACATGGCGCAGCGTTCCATCCGCTTCAATGACGACTCCAGTCGTGATTTTACCAGGATCGATACCTTCCGGAATAACCATTGTACGTTCAACATAAGCTTTGAACTCAGTGACTTCAATGGTGGTGTCCTTATAAAGAGCTCTTACCGTAAAATTAAGCGGTGGAACGACAATTCCCACCGTTCCTTCTGCAGCTTCATTTGGAACCCATGGAATCGGCGATCTGGGCTTAGCAATTTCAATCTGAACCTTAATATCTTGCAGTGCTGCCGCTTTGCCTACCTGCTCCGAGATCGCTTGGATGTCGATCTGCTCAGCTGGTAAACGGAAGGTCGCTTGATCCGTTTTTATTTCCAATATCGCTTGCCGCATTTCCATTTTCCTGACTAGCTGTCCGTTGAGCTCTCCGATCACGACATCGGATTTGGTGTACACCGGAACCGTTACTACGGCAAGCTGGCCTTCCTTCGCGAGCTTATCTTCCAGCTTTTTCTCGTCAATCGTGACGGTTGTTACCGTTTGTGAATTTACGCTTGTTACCTTTGCTGTTCCTGCACTCTCCGTTTGGCCGTTAACAAGAACGATAGCAGCCGTTTCATCAGATTTGGCTGTTGGCTGGGCCGGCGCACTTCCTTGCGGCGAGGTGTCTCCACCGCTGTCAACGTGAAGAGCTTCGGGTATTACGCCGTTAGAAACGGCGGAAGCGGTGCTGCTGCCGCCACTGTTGGTCGCAATTACCGTAAACGTATAGGTTATGCCATTCGTTAAGCCGGTCACTCTGATCGGACTGCCCGTACCCGTTGCCGCTATGCCGCCCGGACTTGCCACGACGGTGTAACCCGTGATCGGACTGCCTCCATTGCTGGCCGGTTCGGTGAAGGTCACAATCGCTTCACGGTTGCCCGCAACGGCGGTTACGCCCGTCGGTGCGCCCGGCGCGGTTGGAGGCGCAATCGGCGTCACGCTATTCGAAGGAGCCGAAGCGGTCGAGCTCCCTGCACCATTTATTGCAACGACGGTGAAGGTATACGTCGTCCCGTACTTTAGACCGGTAACCGTGATTGGACTGCCTGTACCACTAGCCGTCAAGCCCCCCGGGCTTGAGGTCACGGTATAGCTGGTTATGTGGCTGCCTCCATTGCTAACCGGGGCTGTAAACCTCACAGTGGCTTGCGATTCGCCATTCGCTACCTCAGCCGTTACTGCAGTCGGCGCGTCAGGTACCGCAGCAGGCGCTGTCGATGCTGTCGGCGTGACGCTATTCGAAGGCACCGAAGCCGCCGAGGTCCCTGCGCCGTTTATTGCAACGACAGTGAAGGTGTACGTTGTCCCGTACGTTAAACCGGTAACCGTGATTGGACTGCTTGTACCGCTAGCCGTCAAGCCCCCCGGGCTTGAGGTCACGGTATAGCCGGTTATGTCGCTGCCTCCATTGCTAACCGGGGCTGTAAACCTCACAGTGGCTTGCGATTCGCCATTCACTACCTCAGCCGTTACTGCAGTCGGCGCGTCAGGTACCGCAGCAGGCGCTGTCGATGCTGTCGGCGTGACGCTATTCGAAGGAGCCGAAGCGGCCGAGCTCCCTACGCCATTTATTGCAACGACAGTGAAGGTATACGTCGTTCCGTATGTTAAACCGGTAACCGTGATTGGACTGCCTGTACCGCTAGCCGTCAAGCCCCCCGGGCTTGAGGTCACGGTATAGCCGGTTATGTCGCTGCCTCCATTGCTAACCGGGGCTGTAAACCTCACGGTGGCTTGCGATTCGCCATTCGCTACCTCAGCCGTTACTGCAGTCGGCGCGTCCGAAGGGACAGACACGATTTTCAATTTCTGAACGCGGTGGTTGCTGAATTCGGATACGTATACGATCCCGTTGCTATCTACCGCCACGCCGAGTGGACTGTTAAACTCGCCCAGGCCGCTGCCCGCTCCGCCGCCGCTCTTCTTCCACTCGCTCCATACCCCTGTAGCTACCGTCAGTTTCTGGATGCGCTCGTTATTGGAATCGGCCACATATACATTGCCGCTGCCGTCTACCGCCACGCTGTATGGTTCATTAAATTCGCCTAAGCCGCTGCCCGCTCCACCGCCGCTCTTCTTCCACTCGCTCCACGCGCCTGTAGCTACCGTTAGCTTCTGGATACGATGATTTCCCATATCCGCCACATATACATTCCCGTCGCCGTCTACCTCCACACCGGACGGTTCATTGAACTCACCTAAGCCGCTGCCTGATCCGCCGCCGCTCTTTTTCCACTCGCTCCACACCCCTGTAGCTGCCGTCAGCTTCTGGATGCGGTGGTTACTGGAATCGGCCACGTACACATTCCCGTTGCTGTCTACCGCTACGCCACCGGGATAACAGAACTCGCCCAAGCCACTGCCCGCTCCGCCTCCGCTCTTCTTCCACTCGCTCCACACCCCTGTAGCTGCCGTCAGCTTCTGGATGCGGTGGTTATATGGATCTGCAACGTACATATTTCCTCTGCTATCTACAGCAACATCTGTTGGAGAATCAAACTCTCCCAGGTCGCTGCCTGATCCGCCGCCGCTCTTCTTCCACTCGCTCCACACGCCCGAGTCGACATCCAGCTTCTGAATGCGGTGGTTATCGAAATCGGCTACATACAGATTATTCTGGTTGTCCACCGCCATACCGGCTGGATAACTAAACTCGCCCAAACCTGTGCCAGCAACTGCTCCCTGATACCCATATTCGCTCCATAGTCCCGCAGCTACCGTCAGCTTCTGGATGCGGTGATTTCCGGAATCGGCCACATACACATTCCCGCTACTGTCCAGCGTCACGCCCTTGGGATTATTAAATTCTTCCAGACCGCTGCCTGATCCGCCGCCGCTTTTCTTCCACTCGCTCCACACGTCCGAGGAGACATCCAGCTTCTGGATGCGGTGATTTTTAGAATCCGCCACATATAATACATTGCCGCTGCCGTCTACCGCTACGCCAGAGGGTTGATTGAATTCGCCTAAGCCGCTGCCCGTTCCGCCTCCGCTTTTTTTCCACTCGCTCCACCCCCCTGTAGCTGCCGTCAGCTTCTGGATGCGGTGATTTTTAGAATCCGCCACGTACACATTCCCGTCGCCGTCTACTGCCACGCCAGAGGGTTCATTAAACTCACCTAAGCCGCTGCCCGTCCCGCCTCCGCTTTTCTTCCACTCGCTCCACACACCTGAGGCAACATTCAGCTTCTGGATGCGGTGATTTTTAGAATCCGCCACGTACACATTCCCGTCGCCGTCTACTGCCACGCCGCGGGGATAACTAAACTCTCCCAGGCCGCTGCCTGATCCGCCGCCGCTCTTCTTCCACTCGCTCCATACCCCTGTAGCTGCCGTCAGCTTCTGAATACGGTGGTTATAATAGTCCGCCACATATACATTTCCACCGCTGTCTACCGCCACGCCGCTAGGGTTGGCAAACTCCCCCAGACCGCTGCCTGATCCGCCGCCATCCTTCTTCCACTCGCTCCACACGCCTGTCGCGGCCGTCAGCTTCTGGATGCGATGGTTTTCAAAATCGGCCACGTATACATTCCCGCTGCTGTCTACCGTTACACTGTACGGATTAGAAAACGCTCCAAGAAATTTATTGCCTGCTTGTCCGATCTTGGCATATTGACTCCATTGATCTGCCGCTTGCACAGGAAAAACAAATAATGAGATAGAGACCATAAAAATTAAAATGACCGATACCCACTGTTTTCCTGTGAAATGAAACGTACTCTTCTGATTCATTACTTTTACTCCCCTCTTCCTTGGCTCATACATACCCTCCCTGCATGTTATAAGATCCTTCTCTCAAAATCCTCTCAAAATACGGAAGACATAAAGAATCCCCCTCCGCTCCACAGTGAATAATTAATTCTTCCACTGCCTAAGGGGATATCATTCGCGGCAATTCCACCCTAAGTCGGGCAGAGGATTATGATAGCGATTTAATATTTTTTCGTATTATTCTTCACATGAACTAAGATTTTACAATGATAAGCTTAATATTGTATGCCTTACGACATTTTAGGAGGTAATATAATGAGCAAGTACGACGAAGCCATGAAGCTGCTCGAAGAACAAGTGGGTAACAAGGACGGCCTGATCACTCTGTCCACCATAGCACTTGAACCGGGGGCCAATGGCAAAAGCCGTCCCGCCGCCCGCATTGTGGACGCCTATTATGAGGACGGCGCGTTCTACACCGTCACTTACGCGACCTCAGGCAAGATGCAGCAGATCGCCCAAAACCCCGAAGTCGCCGTTTGCATCATCGTCGAAAACTTTACGGCCGATGGGATCGGTGAAAACCTGGGCTGGGTATGTGACGAGAAAAACGCGGAGATGATGACAAAGCTGCGCACAATATTCGCCGGGTGGTATAACGAAGCCAATAACGACGAAGACCCTAACACATGCCTGCTGCGCATTCGCCTGATAAAGGGCCTGTGGAATGACGCCCATAAAGGGATCAGAAATGAGATTGATTTTGTCAATAAGACGGCAAATTAAGTATTATTGGATAACAGACAATATTAGCTCAAAGGGAGTGTCCGCACACTCCCTTTTTTCGCCGTTACTGATGGTAGGGTTCTCCATATCATCTATTTGATGAATATTAAGACTTCATTGCGGAAGCTTTATCGAAGTGAAAGCTACTTCTGCCTTCGGGTTAATGTACTTATGGCTTTGCATTGGTCCATCGCAATGGACCTTACCGCTAATCCAAAGCAATAGGATAGCAACATTTCAACAGCACTCCTATGTTATAACTGTAGAGGAACAGAGGATGAGGAGCTGAGAATTGATGAGCAAATTAACAGGAAAAATAGCGTTAGTAACGGGGGCCAGCCGGGGAATCGGGCGCAGCGTCGCGTTGCGTCTTGCGCAGGAGGGCGCTTTTGTCGCCGTACATTACGGCCAACGCCGCAATGAAGCAGAAGCGGTCGTGCAACAAATCGTCCAAAATGGAGGAAACGCCCGTGCGATTGGCGCCAATTTGAGCACACCTGAAGGCATTCGTGAGTTGATCACGGCGCTGGACGAAGCAATTCGAGAGCACGGGGACGACAGCGGATTCGATATTTTGGTCAACAACGCGGGAATCGGGCAAATTCTTACTTTTGAAGAAACGACGGAAGCTACTTTTGACGAAGTGATGACGATTAACGTCAAAGCGCCGTTTTTTGTAACGCAGCAAGCTTTGCCTCGGTTGAAGGACGGCGGGCGCATCATTAACATTTCTTCCTTCGTGACGCGGGTAGCTTCCCCAGGTGTCTTCACTTACAGCATGACAAAAGGAGCGATCAATACCTTTACACTGCTGCTGGCCAAGCAATTGGGGAGCAGAAATATTACGGTCAACTCCATCCTACCCGGCATCATCAACACCGAGATGAATGAAGGAACTTTGAGCGATCCAGATGGACAAAAATATGCGGCAGGCCTGTCCGTTTTCAACCGTTGGGGAGAACCCGGAGACGTTGCGGATATCGCCGCCTTACTCGCTTCTCCGGACAGCCGCTGGGTAACCGGTCAGTTGATCGACGCAAGTGGCGGTTCGCATCTTTAAAAGCCGGGCAAGCCTATCTAGCAACAACATATATAATATTAAAACACGGAAAGCAACACGAGTGCATGCCACACAATGTGTTGTTTTCTTCGTTTGCATTGGACTATTCCAGTTGATCGTATGGTTAGAAATTGCTAAAGGAACTGCCGTCGACAGCTCCTTGTTTTAATTCGATCTGGTGTGCGTATTGTCATTTTCTGACCTGTTTACCCACTGGAATACTCTGAGCAAAACGAAACACATTATGAGGATCGTACTTTCGTTTCACCTGCTTCAATCTGCCAAAGTTCTCGCCATAATACGCCTTGGGCCAGTTCTTAATCTGCAAATCGGGAAAATTCACATAATCTCCTTTAACAAAGGGACGCAACGCTCTGCGGAACCTTTTCACCCACTGAATATTCCGCTCCTGCTCCCTGTTATTTCTCCACCGGGCTGACAGTTCGTAGATTGTCTCAGCCTTCCGATGAGGATAGGCCGTTTCAGTAGGCGATACCTGGCTCACCGCGCTTCCTGCACCACCTAAGCTCTGGCTCCACACACTAGAATGCCTGTTGGGTGCTTTAGATAAAAAGTCGCATATAATTCGTACTCCTTCAGGCGGTAAAGGTTGGAACCCGTAGGCCCCGGTTATTTTAAACTTTGGTTCCAAATTCAGGTCCGATTCGGCAAAAAATTTGGTTGCTTCAATAAAAGGCACTGTCTTCACCATTACCTTCACCGGAGTGCCTGCTCGCAAGAGCGGTCTAATCAATCGACGCAGCTCCTCTGCACCGCCAAGCAATTGCCCGGTAGATACAATAGTTCCCACCTGTTTGGCAGCCACCTCAATTGTTGAGGTTAAGCGGTTTGTGACAGATGGGGCCCAGCGTTGCCAAGCCGGTAACACCTTCTCAAGATCACTCCATTTCCACTTAATACTGTATATAGAAACCGATGAAATCGGTCTGACCCGAAAAGTATATTCTGTAGCAACACCAAAGCTCCCTCCCCCTCCGCCTCGTGATGCCCACAACAGATCGGAATGTTTCCTTCTGTTTGCCACAATCGCCTTTGCCCCATATCGCCCCGAAGCTACGACCATCTTCACTTGTTTCAAGTTATCGCACGTAAGTCCATATTTGCGGGAAAGTAGTCCAACGCCGCCTCCCAGGGTAAGCCCAGCTACGCCTACGTCGGGCGCAGTCCCCGCCGGAATTGCCACCCGCTTATTCCACAGTTTTTTGTACACACGGGCAAGTGGATTTCCCGTTTGTACAATGGCCACTCTATTTTTCCGATCAACCTTAACCTTATTCATCTCGCTCACATCGATAATAATACCGCCATTTACAGCTGAGAAGCCTTCATAGCTATGCCGTCCACTACGCACTCGCAGCCGTATGCCCCGCTCACGAGCCCATTTGACTGCGTTGATCACATCCTGAGTTCGTTGACAAAAAACAATGACCCTTGGAAATTTAGAAAAGCGCCTATTGAACTCCATTCTGGCCGTATTGTATGACGGATTGCCCGGAATTACAATCCTTCCGGTTAACCGTGTACTTTTATTTTTCAACTTTTGTGCCATCTACTTTACACCATCCCTACTCATGACATAAGCCTTTCTCATTAGCTTATTTCTATGTAGGGACACCTGCCCTAGTAACGGCAAACGCCCAGTTTGAAACGTAAAATAGTTCAAACCACTATAACTAAGGTATTTAAAGAGGGCTTCCCATTAGGAAAACAATGCTGTTAACTGTAGCTTGCGGAGATTAGTAAAATTACTGTAAGTGAAGGCATCATTTTCATGAATGGAGCGGCGAACCGCCTTGGGTCACCGTTCCTTAATCATTCCCTGAACCTCCAGCACCTGCTCCGCCGCCGCCCAATCCCGCAGCGATTCGAAGAGCGCCAGACTTCTTGTAAAATAACTATCATTCCCCGACCGATGGGCAAGCCTTAAGGCTTGCAATACCTGCTCCAGTGCCTCCTCTGTTCTTCCCGCCCGCTTCTGATACAACGCCAGATGATGGCTGAAGCGGTAATAGTGTGCCAGATTGCCCTCATCCTCATATGTACCGAATTCAGCCGTCTGTTCCGCAAACGTCACCAGCAGCTCATCCACATTCAGTCCATGCCGCAGCGCGGCCCGCAGAATTGTATCCAGCCCCGGTAGCACTTCTTCAGGATTCTCCTGTAAAAAGTCAGTATAGGTAGCCAGCACCTCCACACGACCAGACAGCAGCTCCAGCGCATACCCGTTCGCCTCAGCCAGGAATCGGTATTCCTCTACAACCTCCAGCCCATCCTCACCCAGATCCTCCAGCCATCCCAGCTCGGCATACTTATCAATGTACGCCTGTGATTCTGCATACTGTCCCTTCTCCTGGCAAGCCATTCCCCGCATCAGATGACTGAACCCGTAGTAATAGACCATTGGATGCTCCAGCTCGAATGTCAGCAGCGGCAAGGACTTAGCCTTCCGATACTGCTGCTCTTGGTACAAGCACTGCACGCATTCATGCAAAATCTCTGCCGTCTCAATCACCTTGTTCCACTTCTCCAGGCGGCAAGCCATCTCTAACATCTCCACAATAACATCCGGATTGATTGATTTCAGGAAGGATAGGCGCACGGGTAGAGCCTCCTTTGGGCTAAAAGAATATTTTTGCTTTTTGAGGGTACGTTATTTGTGAGATATATTTGCAGGTTGAGTAACTTGGGAGGATTGAGAGTGTGCTATAGGGCTTTCATAAACAACTTCATAAATTGTATATATTTTACTTTTTGTTGAATACTTTATCTGTTGTGGTCATTATATCAGATTGATAATGGACTTAAAAGGGGTAAATTTCCTTGAGCGATCCGTCCAATATCATTAAGCAAATTATCGGTAAAACCGTGAAAGCGATACGTATCAAACAAGGCTTAAGCCAAGAAGATCTAGCGCATGAATGCAATGTCGACCGATCCTATATTTCCATGATTGAGGTTGGCAGAAACGAACCTTCCGTCACAAAAATTTTTGACCTCTGCAATGGACTAAAAATCAAGCCGGCCGACTTTTTCAAGCTGATCGAGGTGGAGTATGAGAAGGCGCAAAAGAATGAGTAAACGTGAATAAGAGCGGGACACAAGGCTGGTGGCCTGTGTTCCGCTCTTGTAATGACGGCTTTGGCTATGCTTGTGGTACGGTCTGTAACGGCAAGTTTAAGGGCCATCCATCGCCGGATGGCCCTTTTTTTAATCTGGGTATGCTCAACTATCATCTTCTTTATTGCAATACCTACGTTTCACTCGAGTCAGAGCGTTACTTTTCCTTCACTGGTATCCAAATTTCGCCCGTACCATTCCCATGCCGTGCCATTCCATAATACATTTCGAAATTCGGGCCTTCAACCTGTTCTTATTCAGAAGTCGGAAACCATTCGGAGTATATGCGTTCCCACAGTTTGGTAAATCACATATTAGACCCTAAGGACTTCATTTTATTTTTTAGTCTAATCGTATATTTTCTTTTAACAGCAAAAAGTGCCCCGCAACCCTAATTAGGGCTGGCAGGACACTTTTGTTACTTGCCTAATAGCTATTCATATACCAATGTTATGATACCTACATCTGCTTCCTTACTTCCCGCCATCCTTCACCGGCACTCCGAAATTCGGCGTGCCGTCTTCATTCCACTCCAGCACCTGGGCGCGGGTATGGCGGTTCGGATCATAGAGCGGGTCTCCGGTGATCTCCTTGTAATTACGCGCATGGTAGATCAGCACGTCTTCCCCATTTTCGTTAACCGTGAAGCTATTGTGACCTGGACCATACTGTCCGTTCACTTCACTGGTCTGGAATACAGGCTCAGGGTGTTTGTTCCAGGAAGCGGCATCCAGCAGATCGCTGTCTTCGTCAGCTGTCAGCAGCCCCATGCAGTAATTATGGTCCGTGGCGCTGGCCGAGAAGCTCATGAAGATTTTGCCGCCCCGTTTCAGTACGGCCGCACCTTCGTTGACACTGAATCCGATAATTTCCCATTGATGCTCCGGTTTGGATATCATGGTCTGCGGGCCTTTCAGTGTCCACGGATTCTCCATCTCTGAAATGTACAGGTTGGAATTCCCCGGAATATCCGGGTCCTTCTGTGCCCATACATAGTAGAGCACTCCCTTGTGCTGGAAGGTTGTTGCGTCCAGAGCGAACGACTCCCAGGCTGTCTTCACCTGGCCCTTCTCCACCCAGTGTCCCTCCAGCGGATTCGCGGATTCGTTCTCCAGTGCGTACATACGGTGATCGAACAGCCCTTCCTTGGTCTCCGTAGTCCGGGCAGCCGCGAAGTAAATGTACCACTTGCCTTGAATATAATGGATCTCGGGAGCCCAGATGTTGGCACTGAGCGGCCCGGTCTCATATTTGCGCCAGGCCACAGCAGGTACGGCATCCCGGAGGCCTTCAATGGTTTTGGCCCGCCGTACTTCAATCCGGTCGTATTCCGGCACCGAAGCCGTGAAGTAATAATAACCATCCGTATGCTTATAGACCCAAGGATCCGCACGCTGCTCCACAAGCGGATTGCTATATTCTCTATTCCTACTCATAATGTTTCTCCTTTATATCGTTCTTTTACTCCAGGGTAAGGACAACAACCGATGCGGGAGGCAGCTGGCAGTCCAGCACTCCGTCCTTCAGTGCAGCCTCCGTGAAAGGAGCCGTACCCACAGTTTCCGGTGCTTCGAAGGTATTGTGGGCATTCAGGTCAGAATGGGTCAGAATCTGGCCCGATACGCTTCCTGCCGAAGTGCCGATCATCTCAATGCTTAGGCTGGCACTGTCCGCATGGCTGATGTTGCAGAGCGAAATGTAAATCTTGCCGGCAGCATCCCGGGAAGCAGACACGCTTACCTGAGGCAGAGACTCTCCGCCCATGCTGTACACCGGACTCTCAAAAGCCACCTCAAGCAGCTCGTTATCCTGATGCACCTTGTACATCTCAAAGACGTGATAAGTAGGCGTAAGCAGCATTTTATCGCCTTCGGTTAAGATAAGCGCCTGCAATACGTTGACCATTTGTGCAATGTTCGCCATTTGCACCCGTTTACTGTGATTCTGGAAAATATTCAGGTGAATCCCGGCCACGAGCCCGTCACGCAGTGTATTCTGCTGATACAAGAACCCCGGATTCGTTCCCGGTTCACTGAGGAACCAGGTTCCCCATTCATCTATAATTAATCCTACCCGCTGCTCCGGATCATATTTGTCCATGATCGCTGAATGCCGGGTAATCAGCTCGTCCATATGGAGGGATTTCTTCATCGTTTCGAACCATTCGCCTTGATCGAAGCCGAGTGCATAACACTTCTCTTCCCAGCTTCCCGGAATCGTGTAAGAATGCAGGCTCAGACCATCCATAAACCGTCCGGCTTCGCGCATCAGTACTTCCGTCCAGTTATAGTCGTCCACGTTAGCGCCGCCGGCGATTTTGTAGAGCTTGTTGTCACCATAATTACGCGCATACGTCTGGTATTGGCGATACAGGTCGGCATAATATTCCGGACGCATGTTGCCTCCGCAGCCCCAGTTCTCATTCCCGACGCCAAAATATTTCAGTGCCCACGGTTGTTCCCGCCCATTCTCGGCCCGCAGTCCTGCCATGGGAGATTCGCCGTCAAAGGTCATATACTCCACCCATTCGGACATCTCCTGAACAGTGCCGCTGCCGACATTACCGCAAATATACGGTTCACATTCCAGCAGCTCACAGAGCCGGAAGAATTCATGCGTGCCAAAATGGTTGTTCTCGACTACGCCGCCCCAGTGGGTGTTGATCATCCGCTTGCGCGTTTCGGGAAGGCCGATGCCGTCCTTCCAGTGATACTCATCGGCGAAGCAGCCGCCCGGCCAGCGAAGCACGGGAATATCCAGCTTGCGCAGCGCAGCTATGACATCATTGCGGATACCATCCGTATTGGGAATGGGAGAATCTTCACCCACCCAAATCCCTTCATAGATACATCTGCCGAGATGTTCGGCAAAGTGCCCGTAGATATTTTTATTGATTGTACTTTTGGGCAGATCTGATAGAATTCTCATCTTCACAGTCATTGTTTCTCTCTCCTTACCCGTTCTCTATTTACTTAACCCTTAATACCTGAATTCAGATTGATCGATTGGACAAAGTATTTCTGTGCGAACATAAACAACAGCAAGGTTGGAATAATCGCCAAGACCGCTGAACCCATCAACTGCCCGATCATACGGTAATTCCCATAAATGTCCTGAAGCAATAACAGCCCCGCAGTAACCGGCATTTTATCCACATCCGTAAACACGATTACAGGCCACAAAAAGTCATTCCATGATCCGGTGAAGGAGAACAAGGCGCATACGATCAATACAGGTTTGACGAGAGGCATAATAATCGAGAAATAAATCCGGAAATGTCCTGCACCGTCCACGTGAGCGGATTCATCAAGGTCCTTCGGAATTCCGTTCATAAACTGTCTGACCAGAAAGATATTGCCCATGCCTGCTAGTCCCGGGATAATCATCGCCCACGAGGTGTTGACCCAGCCTAACGCGTCAATAATTTTGTAGGAAGGGATCAGATTCACCACGCCAGGGAAAAACGAGATGCCTAGCAAAGTGAAAAAGAGTGTATCTCTGCCTTTAAATTTCATCCGTGAGTAGCCATAACCGGTAATGGAAATAACTACAACCACAAAAAGAGTATGCATCGTTGCAATGAATAACGAGTTCATCAGCCAACGCAGTATAGGAGCGGTTGAGGTATTATCCAGAATTGCGGTATAGTTTTCAAGAATCCATTTTTTAGGGAATAATCTAAATCCGGAAGAGACTACCTCCGACTGTGACCGGAAGGAAGTCGTGATGCCAAAAATAACCGGAATGATCCAAATAATACAAAGCACGATCAAAAACAAGTAAGATACATATTTCGAGATGCTGATCCCCGAGGCTTTTCCTTTCACTGCCTGTTCTTTGACGCGGGGACGTTTATCGTATTGCTGCGTCATCTGATTGGACATACGGGTACACCTGCCTTTTTAAATTCCACTTTGGGTTCCTTGCCATATCGTAAATTAAGCCGCATTCCGGTTCATTACATAATATTGCAGAGCCGAGATGGCCAGGATAACCAATCCAAGCAATACAGCCATAGCCGAAGCCATACCCGCAATGGACTCCCCATTACCGAATGCCAGTTGGCGGATATACATCATGAGTACATGTGTACTTTGGCGTGGTCCTCCGTCAGTCATCATCAAAGGCTGCCCGAATACGTTGAAAGCCCCGGCAGTTGTCATAACAAAGGTGTAAATCAGCGGGAAACGGATCGAAGGTAGCGTAATACTCGTAAATCGTCGTATCGTTCCGGCTCCGTCCATCTCTGCCGATTCATACAAATCCTGCGATACACCGCTGATAGAGGCACGGTAAATAATCATGTTGCCGCCGACCCCACCCCAGATCGTGATGATAATAACGAGGATCCAGGCATAAGGCTGGTGCGCCGGCCAGGAAACATTCGAACCAAAGACATTGCCGGCCATCCCCAGTTGCTTGTTGAAGAGCAGCAGCCAGATCAGCGCCCCAGCAGATATGGAGATTAAGCCTGGAACGTAAATAATCGATTGGATCAGGCTTTTCCCTTTGACTTTTTTGTGTTCAAGCGCCACCGCAACAAGCAATGGAATAATGATTAACAGCGGAACACTCAGCAGGACGAATATAAACGTGTTCTTAAGGCCGTTATTAAATTGCGTATGGAAGGTCGATTTGCTGTCAAAAAGAATAGTTCTATAGTTATCCAACCCCACCCAGACCGGCTCGTTCATCAAATTCCATTTGGTGAACGAAGCATAAATCCCGTAGAATGTCGGCAGCAAAATAAAAACAGCAAACAGGATAACATGGGGACCGACAAAGAAGGCAGGCGCGAGATTCAGTTTCTTTTTCATAGGCATTCATTTCTCCTTTGACATGAAGCAATGTTCCGGATTACGGCCCATTGCTTCATGCTATCATTTCCGCTATTCTGTTATTTTGCTGTTCCGCTGGTTCCTTCGGCGATTTTGTCTTCAACAAATTTCTGCATGGTCTGCAGAGTTTCATCGATGTCTACATTACCGCGTACAATGTCCCCGCAATACGTATCTACAGCTTCAGCAATGTACGGATAGTACTCATAGGTGTAAATGTACAGGGATTTAATTTCTTTTTCACTGGAAGTGAAGAAGGACTGCATATAGTTCTTGAATTCAGGACTTTCATTGACTTGCTTACTGGCTACGATCTGTCCTGCTTTAGCCCACTCGATTGAATTCTCGCGGATAAATTCCAGGAATTTGCCGATGCCTGCTACTTTTTCTTCGGATCTGTCTTTATTCTTCATCATTGTGAACAAGTGGGAGGACGATCTGTTGGTAAACTTATCTGGTGTTGGCGAATATACATTCGTTACTCCAAAATTCAAGCCTTCTACCTTTGCATGTGCAGTAGAACTCCAAGTACCGTCTGTGGAGAACAATACGTTGCCTGATTGGAACATCAGGTATCCGTCTTCACCAAAAGGGGTCATCAGTCCCGCATCGTTGATTTTTTTCACATCCTCGAAGGCCTGCTTCATTACTGGAGTGTTAACGGCTGGTTTGCCATTCTCCTGAATATCTCCACCCAGGTTCTGGATCTGTGCCAGGATAACCCAGCCCAGCAGTGCATCATTAACGACGTAGTCGCCTTCAGCCAGCTTTCCTTTTAAGGAGAGCATTTCATCAATGGTTACCACATTATCATCAAGGAACGATTCAGCACCATATTTCTTAAGCAGATCCTTGTTGTAGTACATTACGTTACTGTGGATATCAAGAGGAACTGTATATTGAGTACCGTTAATTGTGCCTGTCGACCATGCTTGCGGCAGATAATTCTCCTGTTTGATCTCAGGCTGTGCAGCGGTTACGGCTGTCATAGGCTCAAGTACACCCTGCTTGACATAGCCGGGAACACGGTCCGCATGAATAATGGTTAAGTCCGGAACACCTTTGCCGGAGTTAAGTACCGTGGACAGCTTGGTGTACATATCGGAGGTGATTACATGTTTCACTTTAATCTCAGGATTGGTGGCATTGTAATCCTTTACAAGTTGATCCATATAGGCACCGTCGTCACCAGTCAGTGGCGTCCAGAACGTAATTGTCTTTGAATTATCTTTTCCGCACCCCGCCAATACTGTTGATAACATTAGAACAAGCATTAATACTGAAAGCCCCCATTTTTTCTTCACACTTTCTCCTCCTAATGAAATAATTTTAGTGAATCATCTACAAAAATGTTTTTGCAAACAATTAACTCTTCCCTCTTCGCAGGCTGTGCCTTTTTGATGTGGCTGGCAGCCGCTTCTTCTTTCACATCTTCATTAAATAATTAAAAAACATTTGAATGTATTCGCTTACAGTTATAAAATAACATACAAGAGGTACCTTGTAAACAAATTTGTCTAAACCTATTCATATGTATTCAAAACAAAATGCAAAACATAGCTTTTTTATGATACAAATTCCCTTCACACCCCATTTTTACGGAATTATCTTTAGTAATTTATGAATATAAGGTACAAATTAGTTTGAAACAAACTTAATTTTTAAACAAATAGACAAATAACTGGAGAATACTTCCCTTTTCAGGTTAATTAGTTTATAATTTTATAAAACAGTTTTGATAATGACGTCTGCGGAAGAAGGTACAGTAATCATGATTTATATTAAAGATCTAATGAGCGGGATTGATATCTTCAAGGCTCTCAGCTCCGAGATCCGGATTCAGATTCTGGAGCTGCTTGCTACGAATCAAGCCCTTAACCTCAATGAAATCGCCAAGAAGCTGAATCTCAGCAATGGTGCCATCACAATGCATATCAAGAAGCTTGAGGATAGTGGGCTGATTGAGATCAATACTTCTGTCGGCAAGCATGGTATCCAAAAGGTGTGCTATTTGAATAAAGACAAACTAATGGTAGATTTGCGAAGCAAGGAGACCGACAATTTGTACGAGGTCGAAATCCAGGTTGGGCATTACAGCAATTATCAGGCGGTCCCTACCTGCGGGCTTGCCACGAAAGACAGTATCATTGGAGACTTTGACGAACCGCGCTATTTTGCCGATCCCCAGCGGATTGAATCCGAGATTATCTGGATGGCAGAAGGATTTCTTGAATACCGGATTCCGAATTATCTGAAAGCGAACCAGACCTTCCGCGAAATTCAGTTCTCCATGGAGATTGGTTCGGAGGCACCTGGGTTCAACGACAATTATCCCTCGGATTTATATTTTTATGTAAATGGTATCGAAATCGGCTATTGGACGAGTCCCGGCGACTTCGGCGATGCCCGCGGCACCTTCAATCCAGACTGGTGGCCTCCTCACCTTAACCAGTACGGAATGCTGAAGCTTATCCGCATCAACAATGAAGGAAGCTTTATCGACGGCTGCCGTATCTCAGATATTACACTGGATGATATCAAGCTGGATTACAAAAGCGAGCTGACCTTCCGTATTGCCGTCACCGACAAACCGGTCAACAAACGCGGATTGACGATTTATGGCAAGCATTTCGGCAACTATAGCCAGGATCTGATGGCCCGTGTGCTCTACAATGTACATGAGGTTGAAGAGGCTGCTTCCCGGCTTACACCTCCCCTCGCAGACTAGGTTGATGAACTTTCCGGGGAGGCTGCCTGGAACTGATGGAAGAGATGGTGACCTTCCCCACCGTATAAATGTCCTCACTTTAACCCACACTAACTAGGTCTTTCAATCCAGCTAAAGAGGGAGTGTTTCGAATGCGTGAAGGTATGATTCCCACCGTTCTCGGAACTGTAGTCACCGCTTCAAGCGCAGCTTTTCTTGGCAGCAGATATAAGATTGCCGCTACAGGTATTCTTGGTTTTGGCATAGCCCACATCGTGCTGGGAGCCATTGATCTGTTCGAGCACCGCTAACAAGATTGAAAGATGCCGGCCCTGTAGGTATACAGAGCCGGTTTTTTTTCGACAAATATCCAATCCTGGTGCAGGGACATCAAAAAGGCCCTACCCTGATACAGGTAAGGACCTCATAATACTTAGTGTTTATTTTACAGCTACATAAAATAGCCGTCCGGCACTCTCGTCGGCCTCCACCCATTCAAAATCGGCATAGACCTTCACTTCACTGAAGCCGGCCTTCCGCAGCTCCTCTGTCATCCACTCAGGATCATAAGCCCGCTGGATGTGAGTCTCTTCAAAACGGCGGTATAGGCCGCTTCCTCCCTCTTCACGGGCGAAAATGGACAGGTGATGCTCAATCTCACGGCGGGGCACATCCATTTCACAAGTCCAGATATAAGATACCGTAGGCTCGTCCAGCACAAACGGCTGCTCCTCTTCGTAGCGGATAAGTGTATTGGGATGATGCACATCGAACAGGAAGCTTCCTCCCGGCTTAAGGCCGGCATAGGTCTGTTTAAATACGGACCGGATATCCTGCTCCTCCAGCACATAGTTCAGACAATCACAAAAGGAAATAACCGAATCGACAAGCTCCGGCAGCTCCCACTCCTTCATATTCTGCCGTACCCAGCGGACACTGCCCTCACGCAGGAAACGGCGTCCCTGAGGATGCCGCTCCATCTTCATCTGCGCTACAGACAACATATCCGAAGACAGATCAATTCCTGTCATGTGGTAGCCTGCAGCGGCAAGCGGGATCGTAATGCTTCCGGTTCCGCATCCCAGCTCCGCCACCGTCAACGGCTTGCCGTATTTATTCCAGGCCGTCTCCGCAAAGGCCAGCCAATCCGGATAGGGCATATCCGCCATCAGCTCATCGTATACATAAGCAAATTTCCCATAGGAAGACACTGGCTTACACCGACTTTCTGTGAATGAAACTGTATAACTGTTCTTCCGTTTCCGGATTATTAATGTTCAGGCTCCTGGTTATCCTTGGCTGGGCTCTGGTCTGCTCCGGCCTCTTCGCTCCGGGCTAGATAGGTCCAGTTCTCCTTCTGGGTAACCAGCCCTTCCTTCATCAGCTTGCCAAGCGCACGCTTGAATGCCGATTTGCTGATGCCAAACCGCTGCTTGATGATGTCGGGAGGCGTGGCATCTGAATAAGGCATCGCTCCGCCAGGCCGTTCGTTCAGGAAGTCCAGCAGCGCTGCGGAATCGACATCCCGGCCCACTTCCTTACGCTGGCTCATAGACAGATTCACACGGCCGTCTTCACGGATATGGGAGACCCTAGCCTCGAATTCCTCGCCAAGCCGGAGCAAGCGGGTACGCTCTGAGGTATGCACCATACCGATGATTCCGAAACCCAGCACGCCGCCGTCAACAAGTACAAAAGTACCCATCTGAAGCGGTTTGTACACTCTTGCCTTAACGGTCTGTCCCATCCAGGACTCTGGTGCAGGCAGCGACAGCGGCGCAAGCTCCTGCTCTCCGGCGAGCTTGGCGCGCAGACGTCCCTGCTTATCATGCTCCATAAGTACAAAAACCTTGTCCCCCACCTGCGGGCGCAGCTCAATCAGCTCCGGCAGCTCACGGATCGGCAGCAGCAGCTGCCGTCCGAGTCCCATCTCCAGGAAGCAGCCCAGACGGGGGTGAATATCCGCCACTTCGAGCAGAGCCATTTCACCCAAGGTCAGGAACGGCTTCTTCATTGTGGCCGCCAGACGGTCCTCTGTATCGAAGAAAATGAACACTTCAACCTTGTCGCCATTCTTCGGCTTACTGCCAACAAGCTCCGTATAATGCAGCATCACATCCTGGTCACCAGCGCCCAGAAAGTAGCCGTAAGGGGATACCTCACGCAAGACTTCCAGGGTAACCGTAGTTCCGGCAATCAGACTCATACCGTCTCCACAACCTTGGCGTCGGACCACAGACGCTCGATGTTGTAATATTCCCGCTCGTCGCGGTGGAATACGTGTACGATCACATCTCCCAGATCCATCAGCACCCAGCGGGCTGCATCCATACCTTCAATGCCGCGGATGACCCCGCCGGCTTCATGAACAACCTTGCGCACCTCAGTGGCAATGGCCTGAACCTGTGTATCGGAATTCCCGTGGCAGATGACGAAATAATCACTGATAGGTGACACACTGCGCAAGTCAAGCGCGACCACGTTCATTGCTTTTTTATCATCGGCGGCCTTTAGGGCCAATTGCAAAAGCTTGCTTGATTCTACACTCATATTTTATCCTCCATTATTCTAACTAAGTTATTGCGGGCCAGCATAGTCAGCGGGAACACAATGCGGCGTTTCTGAAGCAGCAGACTGATGGTAGAGTCGAACCCTGCGATCAGCCCTTCCTCCAGGCTTACCTTGGACAGCTTGCGGATGTCTTCCACTCCCGGAAAATCCCTTCCCGGCTCGATGTAATCAGCCAGACAGACGATTTTCTCCAGCAGGCCCATGTTCTCACGTCCGGAAGTGTGGAAACGGATCGCATCCAGCACCTCAGGATCGGTGATTCCATACTCATGCTCGGCAACGAAAGCGCCAACTTCCGCATGCCACAGCTGCTTATCATAGCTCAGCAGCTCGGCGGACAGCCCGTTCTGCTCAATAATCTCTTTCATTCGTTCCACCGGCCAGTATTTGGCCACATCATGCAGGATCGCTGCTGTTTCCGCACGGACCGGATCCCCGCCATAGCGCTCTGCCAGCTTCACCGACGTCTCCATCACGCCCAGTGTGTGCTTCCAGCGTTTGTCGGGCATCTGGGCGGAGACCGCTTCAATCAGCGCTTCGCGGCTGAATGCCATACAATCCACTCCTTTGAACATAATCGTATACAGCATCAGGCACCATATAACGAATAGACTTGCCTTCAGCGGCTCTGGCTCTCAGCATCGTGGAGGAGATATCTACAAGCGGCATATCCGCCAGCAGTACCTTCTCGGCAATAAAGCCGGGCAACGCTTCAAGATCCAGTGGAGTGCCCGGCCGGCCGACTCCGATAAAGGTAAGACGCCGAACCAGCTCTTCAATCCCGTGCCATTTTGGCAAATACTGGACCATATCAGCTCCGACAATGAAAAAAAACTCATGCTGCGGATACTTTTCCTGCAGAATCGTGATGGTTTCGAAGGTGTAAGAGACGCCTCCTCTGGCGATTTCCAGGTCCAGAATGCCAAACGCGTCGTGATCCCTGACTGCGTCCTCAACCATGGCCAGCCGTTCCTCGCCGGATGCTCCTGCCTCATGCTTATGCGGCGGGATATGCGACGGCATGAACCATACCTCTTCCAGCGCATAGGACTCCCTCGCCGTCTCCGCTGCCATCATATGGCCGATATGAAGAGGATCAAAGGTCCCTCCCATAATTCCAACTTTCAAGAGGTCTACCTCCTCTTATTATCAGGGTAAACTACACTCTCCCGCAAGCTGCGAAGGCCGTATTAACGGGGCAGCTCGATGGTTTTGTTATCGCGTGATTCCTTGTACAGAATGATGGTCTTGCCGATAACCTGCACCAGCTCGGAACCCGACTGCTCCGCAAGTGCAGCGCCAATTTCCTTCGGATCATCCGCATTGTTATTCAGCACACTGATCTTCATCAGTTCGCGTTTCTCAATAGCCTCTTCGATATGGCGGATCAGATGATCGTTGACACCGCCCTTGCCGACTTGAAATACCGCATCCAGATGATGGGCAAGCGAACGGAGATAGCGTTTTTGTTTTCCAGTTAACATAAATGAACAAGCTCCTTAATTAACAAATATTATTACCCTAACTATACCGAACTAATAAGCCAAAACGGGAGAAAAGAGTGTACCAGCAGGCGAAGAGATGTAAGTTGCATATCAGTCGTGCCTGAGACAATCTATAATCGTCTGACGCATGATATCTACCGGTGCACTTCGTCCGGTCCAGTACTCAAGCGCATAGGCTCCCTGATAGACGAACATGTCAAGGCCGCCATGAATCCTGCAGCCCCGCTTCTGTCCTTCCGTAAGGAGCCTGGTATGCAGCGGATTATAGATCAGATCACTGACGATCATTCCTTCCCGAAGCAAAGCAGGGTCAATCGGCGTGGCATCGGTGTGAGGATACATACCGACAGAGGTGGTATTGATCACAATATCCATTCCGGGAATATGGGCCGGGATTTCATCCATTCCAATTCCGGAGACCGCACCTTTCGACTGAAAGGCCGCAGCTAGCTGCTTCGCCTTATCCTCTGTCCGGTTGGCAATAATCACTTCGAGCGGATGATCCTCCAGCAGCGCGGCAATAATCCCTCTTGCCGCCCCACCGGCACCAATGACCAGAACGCGGGTGCCAGATAATTCCGGCGCCGCCTCCGCCTTCAGTGAGCGGACATATCCAATGCCGTCCGTATTATATCCGGTGAGCACACCATCGTCGTTGACAACTGTATTCACCGCACCGACAATCAGCGCGCTGTCATCCAGCCTGTCCATATACTCCATTACTGCAACCTTATGCGGAATTGTCACGTTCACCCCACGGAAACCTAGGGTACGGATAGCCTGAATGGCTTCACCCAGCTGGCCGGGTGTAATATGCAGCGGCACGTAGGCCCCGGAAATGCCGAGCGCCTTCAGTGCTGCTCCGTGCATAACCGGGGATTTGGACTGGACGATGGGATCACCCATGACCCCAAGTAATATATCCTTATTCCTGTAATCGCTGCTTGCGCTTGTCACAGCTTATTCGCCCTCCTATAGGTCAGATCAGCGATGGACGGGTCAGAACCTTGATTCCCCGCGGAACATGGATGGCTACAACTGCCCCGCCTGTACCGTTCACCTTGATCCAGCCCAAGCCGGAAATGAAGAGATCCGTCTGGCTGTTCCGGCCGATGCGGAACTCGTGGCGCTGCCATTGCGGCAGCTTATCCATGTCAGCGGTTCCCGGCGGAGACAGCAGCTCGCCGCGGTGCTCCTGATAGAGGGAATCCGCACGTTCCAGCTTCGTACGGTGAATCTTCAGCGTTCCGCTGATATAGCAGGTGAAGGATTGCCGTTCACCTTTCACGAAATCAAAGCGGCCCAGACCTCCGAAGAACAGCGATTGTCCCTCGTTCAGCTGATATGCCGCCGGTTTAAGCGGATTTTCGGGCATTACGGCTCCCAGATCTTTGCGTTCCACCAGTTCACTATACCGCCAAGGGTATACAATCCCCGGAGTATCAATGATGTAGTGTCCGTCATCCAGTGGGATCTTCACCGTATCGAGGGTTGTACCCGGGTAACGGGAGGTAGTCAGCTCCTGCTCCAGATCGCTGTAATCGGAGATCAGCCGGTTAATCAGCGTAGACTTGCCTACATTAGTAGCACCGACAACATACACGTCGCGCTGGCCCCGTAGCTCGGTGACGGCTTCAAGCAAACGGTCGAAACCCTGATTGCGCTTAGCGCTGCAGAGAACAATCTCCGCAGTCCGCAGGCCATGCTCCTTACAGCGCTGCTGCATCCAATTGCGAAGCTTATTCCAGTTGGTTACCTTGGGGAGCAAATCACTTTTGTTGACTGCCAGAATGACAGGGTTGTTGCCTACGAAACGCTGCAGGCCGGAAATCAAGCTGCCTTCAAAGTCGAAAAGATCGACAATATGAATGACAAGCGCATTCTTCTCACCAACACCGCTCAGCAGATGCAAAAATTCATCCTGATCCACCGATACGGAAGACGCTTCATTGTAGTTCTTAATTCGGAAACAGCGCTGGCAAATCACGGGTTCCCGTTCAAAAGCCACCTCCGGTATATAACCCGGGATGTCCTTGTCCGTGGTCTGCAGCTTGATGCCGCAGCCGCTGCATTTCTCAGGGCGCTTGGTTTCATTTGTTGAATTCATTAAGATTTATCCTCCTCGTGCCACAATCCTTGCTTGCGAAGCCGTGTAGTCGCTATACGCTCAACCTGGCGGTTGAATCTGGTGCCGATCCCTTCATCCTTCACAGAGATAGGGAGCACGAGCACTGTATACAGCCCCAGGCGGTTGCCGCCGTATACATCAGTAAGCATCTGATCGCCGACAACAATGGTCTGCTCCGGCTTCAGCCCCATCTGTTTCATTGCTTTTAGAAATGGTGTATTGCTGGGCTTGCGTGCCTGGTGCACAAACTCAATATTAAGCGGCGTTGCAAAGCGTGACACCCGGTCCATGTTATTGTTCGATACAATGATGAGCTTGAAACCCAGCTCCTTCACCTTCGCGAACCATAACAATAGCTCCGGAGTGGCCAGAGGCGCTTTGGCGCCGACCAGCGTATTATCCAGATCCGTAATGATACCTCGGTATCCAAGAGCGTACAGCTCTTCAAGAGCAATGTCGAATACCGTATTCACCCGGAGTTTGGGGATTAACCTTTCAAACAATACGTTCACCTCGATTTCATACGAAAAACTATATCATACTCTTTACGCTTCGCAAATGAATCCGGAACGGCCATTTGACACCTTTGCCGCTACTTGCCGGACTTTATGCTTTTGCGCAGCCGCAAAGCTTCAGTATACACGCTGCGCCAGTCTTTGTCTTCAATAACCTCTGGACTGTACTTCGCACGTTCGAACATCCCCAGCAGAGCTGTGAGAGATCCAGAAGCCGCAGGGCGTTCGTGTCTCCAGCGATCGACGGATTCGCGGAGCGTTTCGTGTTCTTCCTTAAGCATGCCCTTTCTGCGAGCATACCTTACCCAGCGCGCCGTTTCCGCCTCAACTTTCTGAACGGGAGACAACGGCTGGCCGTTGCGCAGCCGCTGGATGAAGAAGCGCAGGCTGAAGCGGCGCTGCCAGAGCAGGAAGCCTGCCCAGGACAAAAGCACAACGGCTGCCGCTGCTACCATCCATGTTCCCATATGAAAGCCCTGCTCCTGTGAAGCGTTGTTCACCTTCTCCGACTTAGGCTGGGTGTCTTCTTCTTCTGGTGCCGCGGTTTCTTCAGGCGCTGCTTCCTGGCTTTGTGTCAGTAGAGGTGCCGTGAAGCCTGGAGTCGCCTCGACAGGAATCCATCCATAATCCCCAAAATAGACCTCGGCCCAGGAATGGGCATCTGCATTGGTTATCGTGTAGTTGTTATTGATGAGATCGCTCCCCTGCTGGATCGCAAGGTTGTCCGGAAGCTGCGCCTGTTCCCCCGGCGCATAGCCCTTGACCCAGCGGGCCGGAATCTCCAGTGAACGGGCCATGGTGACCAGCGCAGTTGAGTAGTAGTCGCAATACCCTTCCATAATTTCGAACAGGAAGCTGTCCACCAGATCCTTGCTTTTGCGGCGTGAGAGATCTGGCTGGTTCGTATATGGAAAGCTCTGCTGCAGGTACTGCTGCAGAAGGGCTGTTTTCTCATAAGGTGTCTTCCCCTGGGCTGTGACCTTCGCCGCCAGCTCTTTAACCCGTTCCGGGAAGTTGTCCGGCAGCTGCAGGTACTGTTGATCAATCTTTACCCCGCCATACAGCTGTTGGTAAGTCTGTCTGTTCAACTCCTGTATCGGAACAACCGGCACCTGTGAGGTCAGCACATATTCTCGGGGGAAAGCCTTGCCGTTCCCCTCCGATTCCCATAGCAGTTCGCTGCCTTCTTTTCTCCAGGACAGGCCGCTGCTTGTATTCTGTCCATTCACCGAATTCACTTTCGAGATGGAGTAGCCTCCGAAGAGCACAGGGTAGGACTTGCCTCCCAGCACTTTTACAGTCTGCTTCAGCTCTTTGGTCTGCACCTTGGTAGCTGTATTCCGGTCCAGCTTCTGTCCAACTTCAGCCCCTGTCACCCCTCCTCTGGCTTCAGGGTCGTCATCACTCCAGCCTTTACCGGAATATACGCTGCGTGTCTCTCCCCGCATGTACGTGCGCAGATCCGAGGCCACCGTCATCACCGGTGAATAATCGAAATTGAAGCCCCCGCCGAGATTGTTGTCATCTGTACTATAACCAGAGGTTGTGCTCCCAGTGGAGGCTGTACCCGTTCCGTTACCTGACGGGCCGGAGCTGCCGGAGCCTGGAGTACCGCCATTGCCGCTCCATTCCTGCCATGCCGTATACGGATCAGTGAGCGTTGGGCGCACCTCAGGCATATTCACACCGGTAATAATCACAAGAGAAAAGATAATGGCTACATTAATGGCGATTTTAAAAGGATATTTCAGCAAATGAGTCCAACCGCGCGGGTATTGCAGCTGAAAGCTTCTTAAATGCTGGGTCACCAGCCAGCCCATCCCGGCAGAAACTGTCCAGGCCACCTCCTGCCATAATATAGAAGAAGTGAAAGAGTCCAGCGCAGCAAATGCCGCAATATTCATTCCGGTAAACATCAGAATCCGCGCTTTCGAGGATACCCACCAAGAGGATATAAGAAGCAAGGCCAGCGCCCCAAAAGCAAACCAGATATAGGGTGCCATATGCGAAAGGATATCCGGCAACCGGTCACGGAGCCCTGGCATCCAGGGATCAGGAACGTAGGCCCCGTAATGAAGTACCATCCGGTAGGTAAGGTATAACGCAGCCGCAGCTTCAAGCAGCAGCCGGTAGACCGCTTTGGCGGGTATAAGTATTTCAATAACCACCGCGGCAGCCAGTGCCAGAAGCACCGACGCGGTGGTCACTTCAAGCCAGAAGGTTTCTGTGTAAGAAATCCATTGCAGTGCAATCACCATCAGCCACAGCAGGCTGAAAGAGTGATGCCAGGAGGATTTAATTCCATTCAACCAGCGTATCATATGACCTTATCACCTCCGAGCACAGCGGGGAGCTCCTGCAGCGAACTGACGCTGTAGCCAGTAATCCCGCGTGATCCCAGTACGTCTATCCACTCCTGAGTACGCTTCATGGACGCCGGATTACGTGCATGAATTTGCGAGGGCGTCATCCCCCGGCTCTCTGCCCAGCGCAGCACATCCAGAACAGGCTGGCCTGACTGGGGACTGATCAGCACAAAATATGAGCCCTTGGGAAACATACGGGACGCCTTTTCCAGTCTGGTAATCAGCGGTCCGCGGCCCTCAGCATTGATATCGATCAAATATTGAATCATTTTCTGCCGTTCTGCACTACCTTCGGCAGGTGCGAACATCTTGGTATGCTTGTCCAGACAGCACAGGCCGATACCGATCCGTTCACGAATTCCATAACCCAGCAGCGAGGCTGTAATCGAAACAGCTAGCTCGAAATGATTCGAACTGCCATAGGATGCCGCACTTCCGTCCAGTACAAGCACAGTTTTGGGAATAGATTCATGCTCGAATTCTTTCGATTTCCAGTCGCCGGTCTTCGCCGTTGCATTCCAGTGAATACGGGTCAGCCGGTCACCGTAGACATAATCGCGGACACCGTTGATCTGTGTAGTCTCGCGGCGAGAAGGGACCAGTGATGCCTGAGGCCCGGCCAGCCGGGCTCTCCGCTCATACAGCTGCCAGCGCGGCACAAATACTGAGCGCGGCAGCACACGGAACTGGCCCTCTGCCTGAAAGGTCCCTTTGTGCTCCACAAGCCCGAAGATGTCCTCGGAGAGAATATCCGTACCTTCAAAGGAATAATGGCCCCGCTCAAGCGCCGGTGTCTGGAAGTGCAGTTCTCCCCGGCCCTTCAGGCTGGGGATGAGACTTTCTTCAAACACCCATGTTTCGCCGTTGTGGCGCTTCAGTATCTCTCTCACCACTACATACGGCAAGGGCAAAAAGCCCGGGATCGTGATGCTCAGCTTCACCCGCAGGAACCCGCCCGCATATAATAAGTCTGGCTTGTCCTGCTCCGAATACAGGCTGCGGGTGCCTTTGGCGCGGCGGACACCGCCCAGGCCTCCGATCATTAAATAAAGAAGCAGCACAGTGACCATAATAAAGAGCATAAAGGAAGTTTTGCCGCCCTGAAAAAGTACATAAAGCAGCGTGATGCCCCAAATGGCGAGAACGCCGGCCATTTTGCGGGGCTGAAGAAGCGCGGCCGCCCCAGACAGATAGCTTTTCATATCACTGCCTCATCGTGACGGGCACGTGAATGCTCTGGAGCAGCTTCTGGAGCAGCGAATCCACATTCACGTTATCCAGACGCGACTCCGGCCGCAGCAGGATACGGTGTCCCAGGGCATAGGGCGTTAGAATCTTAACATCATCGGGCAGTACATAATCGCGCTCCTGCAGGAAGGCATATGCCTTGCAGGCCATCATGAATGACAGGGACGCCCGTGGGCTGGCCCCAAGCAGCACCAGAGGATGCTCCCGGGTCTGCCGGACCACATCCAGCAGATAGTTCAGCACAGGATCACTGATATAGACGGAACGGATCTCTTCCTGAATGGAAGCAATCTCTTCCATTCCCGTCACTGGAGTCAGCCTGTCCACCGGCTGGCCCTCCTGATGGCTGAGCAGCAGGTTCTTCTCGGTATCTGCATCCGGATAACCGAGGCTAATCCGCAGCATGAAGCGGTCCAGCTGGGCTTCCGGCAGCGTATAGGTACCTTCAAAATCAATCGGGTTCTGCGTTGCACATAGCATGAAAGGATGCGGAAGCGGGTACGTCTCTCCATCTACAGTAACGTTCCGTTCCTCCATCACTTCAAGCAGTGCGGACTGCGTTTTGGTGGTGGCACGGTTGATCTCATCCGCAAGCAGAATATTAGTCATGACCGGACCCGGACGGAAATGGAACATTTCATCGCGCGGATGATAGACGGAGACACCGGTAATGTCACTTGGAAGAATATCCGGGTTGCACTGAATCCGGCGGTATTCACCGGACATGGATCTGGACAGGGCCCGTATCAGTTGGGTTTTGCCCGTTCCCGGCACATCCTCAATCAGGACATGTCCGCCGGCAAGGAGAGCAGTGAGCAGCAGCTCTATTTCAAATGATTTACCAAGGATGCAGGATTCCAGATTATTGCGAACAGCGTTCATAATTTGCATGGATTCTTGACGCACGGGCATATAGGGTAAACCTCCTATGTCAAAATAAGCAGTATTAATTATATTTTACATGATTAGGGACCCCAAAGTACATTATTGAAGATTGCTATCTTTAACATACGTCAAAGAAGCCGAACAAGGTTCCCCCTCCCGGCTTCTAAGGTTTTCTTATTCTAATGTTGCTTGGAATCTTCGCCTGAACCGGAGACCAGATCGTTCAATCCTACAATCAGACTCTCCAGCTGTTTGAAGCTCTCCACCATATGATGCGTAATATTGCGCTGCTCCTCCACACCGGCCAGAATTTCTTCCGTCGCGGCGCTGGACTGCTCGGTGACACTGGAGAATTCGGTAATTTCGCCAACAACCTTTTCCGAAAAATGCTTCATGCCCGCTGAGCTGTGCTCAACATCCCCGGCCTGTGTCAGCACCTTGTGTGCATTCGTCTGAATGGACTGGAACACCTTTTCCGTATTCTGTGCAGATTCACTGCCCGTGTGCAGAATCTCAAGGCTCTGTTCAAACTGCGAGATCAGCCCTTCGGTCTGCTGCTGGAGACTGGCGAGGACCTCGCTGATGGAATCCGCAGTCTGTCCGGAGCTTTCGGCAAGCTTGCGCACTTCTCCGGCCACTACGGCAAACCCCCGGCCATGCTCCCCGGCGCGTGCCGCCTCTATAGAAGCGTTCAGGGCCAGCAGATTGGTCTGCCGTGAAATTTGCATAATGCTGTCCAGCATCTCGTGCATGTCCAGACTACGCTGAGAGAATTCCTGCATCTGTTCCGAGGTATGGTTCATCACTTCACCCAGCTCGGCGAATTGTCCTGTGAGCAAGGAGATATTGCTGCTGCCTTGTTCGCTCACCTCTGCCGTGTCTGCAGAGAGCTGCTTCATCTCCTGGGAGTAACCGGCAACATCGCGGATATGCTGATCTGACACAGAGATGGACTCCGTGATTTCCGCGATACTGCTTGCCTGATATTCAATACCTTTGGATACCTCCTGAAACCCGATCACGACTTCATTGGTGATGGCATCGACCATCTCTACTTCCTCTTTGAAATTCCCGGTAAAAGCATACAAGCCGTCTACAGCGGATTTGACGCGGTCCAGCAGATACTTCACCTGGGTGCCTGAAGCCTCTACCTCCTGCCGGTGCTGCTCACTTTGAATAAACAGTTTGCGGTTTACGATGGATACACCGAGCATGGCACCGCAGATCAGAATAAACATCCCAAAGCTGTCTACATAGGCCAGGACATCGGGATTCGCACCAGCCTCTGAGTGGCCCGATGTGATCTGAATGAAAATATTCACAGCATTAACACCAGCGGTAATCGCAAAATAATGATAGTTCGGATAGAACAGCAGCATCGAGCACAGCAGCAGCGCTGTCGCAATGTCATCCGTGCCCTGATTCATATAGACAGAGAGGGCTCCCATAATAACAGTAAACACCCAAGGTAAAACAAGAATTCCTTTTTTCTTCAAATGAAGTACAGTTGCCACCACACTTAAGGGAACCGATACAGCGGTTGTAATCCACAAGTCTGGAACTTGAAAAGCCAGAATCAAGCCGATCAGCGTAACCACCCAAAAGGCACAGATAATAATCTTGTTTCTCATCCAAATAATTTCTGTAAATCTTTGATTCTGCAAGTTACACTTCCCCCGTCTTCATGTATTGAACCTGTTCTTACGTTCTATATCGTCATTGTTCGACAGTTTTTTAACTGTAAATCTAATCAATCCGGCCCTTTTAATTCCTCTTCACGCAAAAAAAAGCCGCCAAACGGCGGCCCTAAAACAACTTTCATATATGCACTGCACTAGCCCTTCGGGCGCACAACAAGTGCAGCCAGGAACGAGAATACTATGGCAGCAGAGATCCCTGCACTGGTTACATCAAATATGCCTGTAACGACTCCAATCCAGCCATCCCGTTGCAGTTCGGTCAGAGCCCCGTGCACCAGGGAATTCCCGAAGCTGGTAATCGGTACCCCAGCGCCAGCGCCGGCGAACTTCACGAGCGGATCGTATAATCCGAAGGCATCAGCAGCCGCTCCGGCCACCACAAGCGTACTCATGGTATGGGCGGGGGTCAGTGCCAGCACATCCATCAGCAGCTGGCCGATGACACAGATCGCACCTCCGATCAGAAAGGCCCACAAATAGATCATGCCCTATCACCCCCCATCTCAAGGGCAACGGCATGGGCCACACAAGGAATGCTTTCTCCCTGCTGGTAAGAGAGCGGTGAGAGCAAGGCTCCCGTTGCCACAACCAGCACACGCTTTAACTCGCCTTTTTTCATCCGGTTAAGAATATGACCATAAGTTACCGTTGCAGAGCAGCCGCAGCCGCTTCCCCCGGCAATCACATATTTCTGCTTGTCGAGATCGTAGATCATCAGGCCACAATCGTTAAAAGTCGTCTGCTCCATAGGAATGCCCTCCTTGGCCAGCAGATCCTTCGCAATCGGCAGACCGACCGTAGCAAGGTCCCCTGTCACAATCAGATCATAATGGCCGGGGGAGAGCGCTGTATCGCGAAAATGTGCGGTTATCGTATCCGCAGCAGCCGGAGCCATGGCCGCTCCCATATTGAAGGGGTCCTTGAGACCCAGGTCCATAATACGTCCCATCGTTGCCATCACGACATGCGGGCCTTCTGAGGTTCCGTCATTGCGCCCGATAACTGCACAACCGGAGCCGGTTACAGTGTACTGGGCGGTTGGAGGCTTTTGCGAGCCATATTCCGTTGGATAACGAAACTGCTTCTCCACAGTACAGTTATGGCTGGAAGTGCCCGCCAGTGCGTATTTGCCGCCGCCGGAGTCTATGATCATCGAAGCAATGGCAAGGCTCTCCATGGAAGTGGAGCAGGCTCCGAATACCCCCAGATAAGGCACACCCAGCGTCCTTGCGGCAAAGGAGCTGCTGATGATCTGGTTCATCAGGTCGCCGCCGACAAAAAACTCTAATTTTTCCTGATCCAGCGCCGCATTCATTAATGCCAGCTTGGATGCTTTTTCGAAAAGGGCGCGTTCTGCCTTCTCCCACGTCTTCTCGTCCATCTTCAACGAATCGTAGATATAATCAAAATCGGAAGTCAGCGGGCCCTCCCCTTCCTCAGGACCCACTACCGCAGCGGAGCCGAGAATAACAGGTCGGGTAGTATACTCCCAGGTCTGGCTGCCAAGCTGCTTCACAAGTGCCCACCTCCAAAGCCCAGGATGGCATAGACTACACCCACAACAAATGCGGCGACCACCCCGAATACTATAACCGAACCGGCCAGCTTGAACATGTTCGCACCCACACCAAGCACAAGGCCTTCGGCACGGTGTTCAAGCGCTGCAGAGCACATGCTGTTGGCAAAGCCTGTGACAGGAACTGCTGTCCCTGCACCGCACCATTGCGCAAGTTTGTCATAGACGCCAAAGCTGGTCAGAATGACAGAGAGCAGGATCAGGACAGCTACCATTGGGCTTGAGGCTTCCCGTGCGGTCATATCAAAGATAGCCATAAAAGCCTCCTGAATGCCTTGTCCAATCACACAGATCAATCCTCCGGAGAGAAACGCACGCACACAGTTTTTGAACACCGGACGGCTGGGAACATAAGGCTTGGACAATTGTTCATAATCCTCCGGGGTCAAGGTATCAAGCCGCAGCTTGACACCCGATTTTCTAGTTTTCGCTGGCAAAAAGGGACACCTCCTGAAAAGGATGCGAAAGGGATGGCCTGTGTTATAGACTCAGGCTCTCCCTCCCGGATTATTCTTGGTTAGAAGTTTTTCCTTATTCTTCACCATTTCCGGTTTCGTTATGTCCCGCCAGCTCAGGTAAAATACAGCAGCAACACAATCAGCAGCACAAACAGAATCAAAATAAGCACGGCTTCGCGCTCTGCAATATATCGCAGGCCGCCTCTCCGCCGTATTCCCCGGTTGCTCACCCTGCCGGAGAAGCCCATTGCCCGGGCCCGGGGCATGCTTCCTGCCACCCTCATCCGCTTCGCATCCTTTCCCGGCCCCCCTGGGAGCCGCTGCTTTCATAGTATTCGCATCCCTAGTACCCGGTGTTCATTTTGCCCTTCAGTCATGGACAATTTGAGCCGCAATGTTCATACTAGATGATAGTAAAGGAGCGATATGAACAATGAATCCAGAAACACTTGAACTGTTCAAAACACTGACTGAATTTCGCGCCGCACCGGGCTTTGAGCGCGAATTGCGTGCTTATGTCAAAGATGCGCTGGCACCTTATACCGATGAGTTCGTGCAGGACCGCCTCGGCAGTCTGTTCGGCGTGCTCCGCGGTGAAGAGAATGGCCCGAAAATCATGGTTGCCGGACATTTTGATGAAGTCGGCTTTATGGTTACAGGCATTACCGACAAGGGCATGATCCGCTTTCAGCCTCTCGGCGGCTGGCTGGCTTCGGCAGTGGCTTCACAGCGGCTACAGATCGTCACCCCCAAAGGTGTACTGACAGGTGTTGTCGGCAGCACTCCGATCCATTTGATGAGTGACGATGAACGTAAGCAGCCAGGCGATATCCGTAAAATGTACATTGATATCGGTGCGGACAGCCTCGAAGAAGCACAGAGCTTTGGTGTAGCTCCTGGACAACAGGTTCTGCCGATCTGCCCGTTCACTCCACTGGCCAATCCTAAGAAGATTATGGCCAAAGCCTGGGATAACCGCTATGGCGTGGGGCTGGCAATCGAGCTGGTTCAGGCCCTGCACGGGAAGAAATTGCCTAACACCGTCTTCGCCGGAGCTACGGTACAGGAAGAAGCAGGCCTGCGCGGAGCACGGACTGCTGCTAATCTGCTGCAGCCGGATATTTACTTCGGCCTGGATGCCAGCGCCGCTGCCGACATGACCGGCGACCGCCAGGCGTTTGGACACCTCGGCCAGGGGGCCTTGCTGCGCATCTATGATCCGACCATGATCACGCACCGGGGACTGATTGAATATGTGCAGGATATGGCAGATACCCACAAGATCAAATATCAGTATTTCGTCTCGCAGGGCGGAACGGATGCCGGTCAGGTGCATGTCAGCGGTATCGGTGTGCCGTCTGCTGTCATCGGCATCTGTTCGCGCTACATCCATACCGCCTCTTCCATCATTCACAGCGATGATTACGCTGCTGCCAAAGAGCTGCTGATCAAGCTGGTGGAAGGGCTGGACCGCACAACACTGCAGACCATACTAGAAAACAGCTAACTTGTTAGGTATGTCATAAGGACAGGAGAACATACTTTACTGCTCCCCGGTAGAATGTTATTCGATGTTCCAAATTGCAAAACGGGCTGACCAGGAATACCTTTCCCGGTCAGCCCGTTTTGTATAGATCATGAATGCCTTTCTATTAGTTCCGCGAACGCACCTCCTGGCGCATGAACACGTAATAAGATAGCCCGAAACAAAGCACGGTTGCCGCAAGCAGGCCGGTCAGCTGCGGCCAGACCAGCAGCAGGCTCTGCCCTAGAGATAACGGACTTGAGATCGCACCCACCAGCTGATCCATGGTCAGAGGCCCCAGGGAACGGACACCCGGGGAGAGCAGTGTGGTAATCGTTTCCGAGAACAGCTCCGTTGGCGAGAGCCGGTTCAGAGCGAGAATGAAGTGGACATGGCGGAGCTGCTCACTGACAGAGGCCATCTGGGACACAGCGGTGGCACTGTCGATCAGGCTGATAATCATGCTGTAGAACAAGGTCAGGAACAGCCAGGCGGCGATGCCTGACAATGCCGAGGTGGCTGCTTGGCGGAAGCGGATGGAGAACAGGATAGACAGATTCAGCCAGAAGCCGATGTAGACCGTGGCGATGATCAGAAAGAACAGGATGCGCCAGAATTCCTCCGGAGTCGGCGGATAGCCGATCGTCAGGAGACCCAGCCCTGTAACCAGCAGCCCCAAGGAAAATACCACGACGGCAATGAGCAGCAATGAAGCGGTGAATTTGGCCTTCAAAAAATCATCCCGGTAAACAGGCTGCGAGAGCAGACGTCCAAGCGTACCTTTGTTCCGCTCCGAGTTTACTGCGTCGAAGCCCAGCGAGATGCCAATCAGCGGACCCAGCCAGGATAGAAAGGTGGTAAAAGTCGGAATGGACAGGGTACTGCTCGAAAGGGTGAACATTTTTAGAAAGAGAAAGGTCGCTGTACCCTGATCCTCCTGCCCCCCGCTCTTGATGGAGCTGATGGAGGAATAAATGGAGCCGATACAAGCCAGTACGATAATACCGATCAGGATGGTGAACCGCCAGCTGCGGACATGATCCCCCATCTCCTTCTGTACCATAACCCAGAAGGCCGAGCCGCTGCCGCCTTCCCGTTCTTCCTGTGCGTTGTTTGTGTCTTCAGGGGATTTCCCGCCCTGCAGTACGGCACGCAGCCTGGACCAGCCCACGCGCAGCGGCGCTGCAGCGTTTTGCGCTTTTACGGTCATCATCCTTCCTCCCTCCTTTCAAAGTAACGGTGATAAATCTCATCCAGTCCAAATTCCTTGCGGGTAATAAAGTATAGCTCCGCACCGCTGTGTATCACCTGGGCGGCGATTGCCGAGGTTAGGTTCCGGTCACAGATCAGCGTCACCAGCATGCTGCCCGGCGGCGCATTCTCCCCTTTCCACTCCTCTGTTTCAAGTCTCAGCACACCTTCGACGGCTTCCAGACGTCCAGCCAGCTCTCCGCTCCAGGGCTGAACCGCCAGTTCCACCTCGAACCACAGTTCCTGGTTAAGCTCCCTGGACAGCGTTGCAATATCGCCGCAGGCGATGAGGCGTCCTTGGACAAACAGCCCCACCCGGTCACAGATCTGCTGCACCTGCTGTAATTGATGGGAGGACAGCAGTACCGTAATGCCTTCATTCCGGCTCAGATCGGAAATAAGCACCAGCAGCTCTCTTACCCCTTCCGGGTCGATGCCCAGCGTCGGCTCATCCAGAATAATGACCTCAGGATTCTTAATCAGCACATCAGCCAGGCCTAGACGCTGCCGCATCCCGCGGGAGTAGGTGCCAACCTTGGCACGCGCGCTTCCGGCCAGCCCGACCTTTTCCAGCAGCCGTCTCGCACTCAACGCCGCTTCCTCCGCTTCTATCCCGTTAAGCCTAGCTGTATAGATCAGATTGTCCAGACCGGTACGGTCTTCGTAGAAGCCGATATCATCCGGCATGTATCCCACCCGGCGTTTGACTTGCAGCGCATAGCGTGCAGGATCATATCCGCAGATTAGCGCACTGCCGGAGGTGCGCTCCGTCAGGCCGAGCATCATTAGAATGGTTGTTGTTTTGCCGGCACCGTTCGGACCCAGCAGCCCAAAAACCTCCCCTTTGCGGATTGCCAGACTTAGGCCGTCTACGGCAGTGAAGGTGCCATACCGCTTCGTCAGACCTTTCAATTCAATAACAGATGGCGTATTTTCGTTGTTAACAGATGCATTTGCCATATCTGCTGTTCCCGTTAACAGCCGCTGCTCGATATTAGTATCCATAGGATCACCGTCTTCCGAATTTACGGAACAGATAATAGATTCCGCCAATGACAGCGGCAATGATCAGCACACCAATCCAGCCCCAGAATACGGAGGTCTTCACCGTAACCCGCAGATCGGCCGTTGCTGATTTGGCTGCAGAAGCGGCGCTGAGACTAACCACATAATCCCCCGGCAGCGAATTGCTGCTGGATTTGATAACGGCCTGGGTCGTTGCGGTTGCTCCCGGTGCAATCGTACGGATGGTGGAAGGATCGAAGGAAACCTCCCAGCCTGTTGGCGTACCTTGCGAAGTCAGCGAGACATCCTCAAGCGGTGCACTGCCCGTGTTCGTAATCACCAGATTAATCCGCCGCTGACCGCCGGCTTTCACATCTGTACTCAGCAGATTGTCTGATGTGCTCAGCTGAATGCCGTAGGTTCCCGTAACCACAGCCTCCAGCTCAGCCTTGGTTTGGGTGGAGCCGCTTGTTGCGGTTACCGGTATTTTGTAGGTACCCGCCTTGACCTGTTCCGGCGGTTTGGCTTCAATACTGATATTCTTCTCCGCTCCGGCTTCCAGCTCGACCGAGGTTACACTGTTGCCGTCTGCCTTAATCCGCACATCCCATCCGTTACCTGCCTGTGCCGCAAGCGCGTATGACTGCTTCTGCGCTGTGTGGTTCCTCAGCACTGCACTATACGTAAAAGTGGTATCGGAATGGCCTTCCATATTGGACTGGTCCACCGCCAGCTCAGTTTTGAAGGTCCCCTGCTCGGATACATTGACTTTAAGCTTCAGTGAATCCTGTCCCGGAGCGTTAACCGCGAATATATAGCTTCCCTTGTTAATCTCCAGCGGCACCTCCAGCTGCAGGTTGACGCTCTGTGTTTGCCCGCCCTTGACGGCGAGCTGCTGAACCTGGCGTCCTCCTGCGGTCAGCTCATATTTCCAGAAGTTCCCGCCTGCGTCAAAGGATAATCCGACCTTCTGTGTAGCGGTTCCATGATTGATTACATCTACCGGATAAGTGACCGACTCGCCCGGTGCCGCAGACAACTCAACATAGGGTGTGTACAGTTCCACTGCGCCTGCAGCTGCCGCTTTAGACAATCCCGCATTTGAACTCCAGACCAGTCCTGTCAGCAGCAGAATCAGCAGTGCAGCGAGTGGTTTTCCGCATCGTTTTAACATCAATAATTCCTCCTTCGGTAGTTCATCCGATAAAGATACGAACGAATACCGGCTTTGGATTTACTGTAAAAAATATATTTTTGGAGGTCTTTTAAAAAAATAATTTTAGTGGTACAAAGAAGCCATTCCTGTAATGAATTAATTTGAGGTTTGAATGAAAAAAGCGCCAGCTGTATACTGGGAAACGTTCCGTCCAGAGAACAAATTCCAGCGCAGGAGGCACTCAACATGAAGTATAAACAATCGAAGAAACAGAATCAACGGATTATGAGAATTTCCGACAAGACCCTTGTCGTAGGCGCAGACATCGCTAAGGAAACCCATGTGGCCCGAGCCATTGACTTTCGGGGAATTGAACTGGGGAAAGATTGTGTATTCTCCAATACACGAACAGGTCTGGAGCAACTGGTACAGTGGAT
>NZ_LVWH01000004.1:0-18276 GCF_001909045.1 Paenibacillus sp. P3E
CTTAAATAAATCTTAAAAATGGATACTAACTGATTTCTAATGTGTCTCTAATAAGACTTTAACTTAATGATCAGGAGGCATCCGATGGAGACGGTGAGGTAGCTGACGCTAAGGAAGAAGCTGGCTTGGAGAAGCAGGCTAAAATTTCAAAAGAGAAAAGTAATGCTCTTGCGCTCGAACAGGTGAAGGGAACGGTAAACCAGACAGAGCTTGAAGACGAAAATGGTGCTATTGTCTACAGTGTGGAAATTACGAACAACAAGAAGGAAGTCACTGAGGTGAAGGTAGATGCGGTAACCGGGAAAATCGTAAAAGTAGAGAAAGCCGACGCTTCGGATTCGGACAGCAATCAAGCGGAAGATACAGAAACCGCTGATGAATAATAAATAATATTGGACAGGATACTACTCCCAAGTGGATAGTTCCTGTCCATTTTTTAGGTTTAGCGCAGCGGAAAAGGAGAAATGAATGTGGAGCAGTCTATACTGGTTATAGATGATGAAGCAAAAATCTCCCGGCTCTTGGAACTGGAGCTGACTCATGAGGGTTACCATGTTGAGGTTGCCAAAACCGGCAGGGAGGGGTTGGATAAAGCGCTCGGACAAGCCTGGAATCTCATCATCCTGGATATCATGCTTCCGGAACTTAATGGTGTGGAAGTTTTGAGAAGACTACGGAAAGTGGATGCATACACTCCGGTCATTATGGTAACCGCCCGAAATACCACTTCTGAGAAAGTAACAGGGTTAGATCAGGGAGCAAATGATTATATTACCAAGCCGTTTGAAATAGAGGAGCTGCTGGCCAGAATTAGAGCAAACATCAGGCTTCACGGCAACCTGCCGAATCCAGCAGAAGAGTCTAATCTTCTCCAAATCGATAATCTGATGATCAACAAACAGACAAGAGATGTGGTCCGTGAAGGACAAAAGATTGAGCTCACCCCTAAAGAGTTCGACCTATTGGTTTTTTTGACAGAGAACAAGAACCATGTACTGAACCGGGAACAAATCATTAATCATGTTTGGGGTTTTGACTTTGTCGGAGATACCAATGTAGTGGATGTGTATATTCTTTATGTTAGAAAGAAAATCGATTCAGGCTTTAAGAACAAGCTAATCAAAACCATACGCGGCATCGGTTATTGCATCAAGGAGGAAGAGGGGTGAAGCTTAGAACGAAAATCACCTTATTGACCTCACTTTTGCTTATCGGCATTTTATTATGCGTGGATATTGCTGTGTATTCGCTTTTTATCAAGAGTGCCACCCAAAATGCGGGTGAAATGCTCCTGAGCAAATGGGAGCCCGTTATCGAACAGGGGGAATCGATGAGCACGGAGGCTCAAGATGTTCTGCTATACAAGTCACTAACGGAAGATACGCTCATTCGAATATCCATCCCTGGTTCTGTCCGTACGATTACGAACGGCGCAGATTTTGATTTGAACGAGGTGCCAGTTACCGATAACAGAACTAAAGGCACCAAGCTTTTACAAAAGGATGACGAACGGATACTCATGGTTTATATTCCAGTGGAGACCGCGAGCGGAGACATGGGAGGCTTTGAGATTGCAGAGAAAATGGATGATTTGGAGACTAATCTTAATATCCTTGTGACGATCCTGACCTCAACCACCTTCGGAGCTGTCCTGCTCTGTATGCTGGGTGGAAGCATGCTTTCGCGCACCGTTGTCCGGCCGATTACAAGCAGCATAAGAACGATGAGGGAGATTGAACGCAGCCTCGCCTTCATGAAGATTTCCTACAAGGGGAAAAACCGTGATGAGCTCTATGAAATGACAGAGACGTTTAACCGGATGATGGAAAGGCTGGAGGAGAGCTTCTGGAATCAGCAGCAGTTTGTCTCCGATGCCTCCCATGAGCTCAATACGACCCTGATGATCATAGAGGGGTACTCGAACATGCTGAGACGCTGGGGAGCTCATGATAAGAAGGTGCAAGAGGAAGCTGTGAAGTCCATATATGAGGAAACCAAACGCATGCGGATAATGACACAGCAGTTGCTTAATCTGGCTTCTTCGCAGCAAGGCGGACAATTTACACCAGAGTCTGTGAATCTGATACAAACCTGTAAACTGGTGATCGCCCACTTCAGCCAGTTAAGCACGAGAAAAATCATTCTACATTCTAAGGAGAAGGACAATGTTATACAAGCGGATCACAGTAAAATAAAACAACTGCTGATTATTTTACTGGACAATGCCTTGAAATACAGCACAGCCCCGGTGGAATTACATCTAACCAAGCAAGAGGAATATGTTCAATTCATTATTAAAGATTACGGAATCGGGATCCCCCAAGGGGAGGTAAAGCAAGTGTTTGAACGCTTTTACCGTATCGACAGCTCACGTCACAGAAAGACGGGCGGAACCGGCCTTGGGCTGCCCATTGCAAAATCAATAGTGGAAGAGCATCATGGGGAAATCCGGATTGAGAGCCACGAGGGTGCAGGAACTGAGGTTATAGTGAAACTACCGACGGCTCTATCCATCCGGAATACTTGACTGCAAGAGACAGGTATTCGGATAGAATTGTTATTCGCTAAACAAACAAGCCGTCTCTGAGGTTCAGAAACGGCTTGTTTGTTGTACTATTAATTATCGTTCGGCCCGCCTTCATCATCGAAGGAAGGATGAACATTAGGTGTTGAAGCAGGGGCGGCTGGTAGAGCTGCTGCTAAGCTGCTGTCCGTAACAGGGCTCACAACGGTTTGTCCATTCGAAGGCAAAACCCGGCGTGCTGTTCTATAGTGGGAATTCCACCAGCCTGTATTCAGTGGAGTAATTGTAACTCCCCCTTTTCCGAACGTGTGTAGCAATTTTCCATCGCCCATATAAATGGCAACATGATGAATAGGGGAATAGAAGAAAACCAGATCTCCAGGCTGGAGCTGATCTCTTGGTACGAATGTTCCGACTGTGGACTGCTGTCTGGAAGAGCGGGGAATGGATATCCCATTTTGTTTAAAGGCAAACTGTGTAAAAGAGGAGCAGTCGAAAGCATCGGTTCTTCCTGTTTTGGCACCGAATTGATAAGGAACCCCCTGATATTTCAGGCCAGTTGAGATGACTTGATCTGCAGTAGTTGCAGTAGTTGCAGCAGTGGCAGCATAGGCTGTATTCGTGTTATCCAAAAAGCCCGTACCGGCAGAAAGTAAAGCTATACCTAAGCTGACTCCAATACCAAAGTTGCGGAAACGGTTTTTTTTGTAAGTTGTGTTCATCTGTTACCTCCCATTGTTGTGTTTGGGTGATCACCTGAACCAACATTATCACACTTGAATTTAACATAAATTGCTAAGCGTTGATGGATAACTGTGGTCGTAAGGGTTTTCCGCCTTTTATTAGAGTATGATGAGAATTTTCACATCAGGTTCTTATTGACATATTCGGACATTGATCTACCCTTACTGAGCAGATCCGGCAGTGGTTTTTGTGAAATCGAATACACTGCCATTTTCTCCTTTATAAACAGGCTATCCAAATTGGTTCACCCATCCTTCGAAAAGCTTTCGAGAGATTCCATTGCTTACAATCACATAATCCGGATGATCATAAGCAACAATTTCGGGAAGGTATTCAGAAAAACCATACATAGAGCGCTCAAAGGCCGTCCAGCCCAATACGACAAATTTATCGTTTGATCTAGTAAGGATTCAAACAGCGCCATCCCTGTAAATACAGCAATAACAAGCCATACTCCCGCATGAAAATTGGCCGTCATCCATGAAAGGATGATCATGGCAGTGGCATACTTCCCTTTGGCTTTCAGCTGGTATTCCCTTAAATAAACGAAAAACCAGACGATCATAAATGAAGAGATCATTTGCGGACGGCCCTTAAAATAATTGTAATAAATCCAGATGGAGATCAGTAATGCAAATGGAAGCAAGAGAACATGCTCTTCCTGAAGCCCTAGCTCTTTACGCGATACTTTGCCAAGCCGGTATAGTCCAAGCACTAGAAAGAACAAACAAACTGCAGTCAAGAGGTATACCCCCGGCCAGCCAAACGCTGAATAAAGCGGGGCTACCAGAATTTGAAATCCGAATTCATGCGGCACATAAGGCAGCTTGTCTCCGTAAAAAGTATGGATTGCATAGTGCAGAATTTGTCCGTGATCAATCATGTAACGGCCAACCTCTATATGCCAGAAGGTATCTGGATCATTAAAAGAAAACTTGGGGATCATCAGCAGTACGATACCAATAATACATATGCAGTATAACCATTTGGGTACATTAAACTTCAGCATGGTTGAACTCCCTTTATTTTTTTGTTCCACTATAACAGATACTTCTTAGCATAGGGTGGATTTTCCGTTATGAATAAGTTAATAAACGCTTAAGATTTGTTTCATGACCAGTTTATACATAGGCATTACACTTCGATTAAGCGGACCCAGTTGATAACAGGAGGTTTACCGACATTGCATACGAATACGATCTATAATTTCCCCCTTGTATCCGCCTTAATCTCTATGATCCTGGCCCAGGTTATCAAGGTCCCCTTGAACCTTTTTCGTAACGGAACCTGGAATTCGGCTCTGGCTTTTAGTACAGGAGGAATGCCAAGCTCGCATTCTGCAGCGGCGGCATCTCTGGCAGCGTCTGTAGGGATTATTAACGGTTTTGATTCTTCTCTGTTTGCCATTGCCTCGGTCGTATGCGCAATCACAATGTATGATGCCGCGGGTGTCCGCCGTCATGCAGGGATGCATGCTGCTCTATTAAATCGGATAAGCAATAATCTTTCGCAGATCACGAAAGATGAGACGCCAGGAGTACAACTCAAGGAGCTTCTCGGCCATCAACCGCTTGAAGTGTTGGCCGGATTGGTGCTGGGGGTCGCAATCAGCTTTATATTGAATACTATTTTCTAAATGAAACGGAGGGGAAACAATGCAGCAACTGCTGGCCTCAATATCTGAAACGGCGCTCCACCTTGTGGATACAATGGGAATCTGGGGAATTTGGATCGGAATGATCCTGGAGAGCGCCTGCATTCCCATTCCCAGTGAGGTGATTATGCTCAGCGGCGGTTTTCTGGTTGCCCAGGGATCACTATCGTTTGCAGAAGTTGTTGTTGCCGGAGTCGTTGGGAATCTCATCGGGTCAATCCTTGCCTATTATGTCGGCAGAGCCGGGGGCAGGAGGCTGCTCGATAAGTACGGTAAATATATTCTTTTGAATGCACATCATCTGGAACAGGCGGAACGCTGGTTTGCGCGATTTGGGGAGGGAACTGTATTTTTCACACGGATGCTGCCTTTTATAAGGACGTTTATCTCTTTACCTGCAGGGGTTGCCGGCATGAAATCCTGGAAATTTGTAGTATTCACTTTTCTTGGCTGTATTCCCTGGAACATCGCCCTTGTATATCTCGGATACCGGCTGGGAGGGAACTGGAGCATTGTAGAGCAGTATTTACATCCGGTGAGCTATGCTATATGCGGAGTTGTGGTGCTGCTGCTGGCATGGTGGCTGTTGCGCAGAAAAAAGGAACGGGCGGCATAGGTTTCCGACTTGTACTTTCGTATGCTGCATGAAATGTCGTATGATAAGTACATTCTGGAACTATAAGAGACAGGGTGATTACCGGATATGTCCATTCGTTTGAAATTTCGGCTGTCTTATGCGGCAATGCTGATCGTTCCGCTGCTCCTGCTTCTCCTGACGGCCTCGCTGCTGACAATCGTCTATCATGGTGATGTACAAAGCCTGAAAAGCACATATGAGAATAAATTTGAAGGTATTGAAGAGAGGGATACCCGCAATCTGATCAAGCACACCTTTATGCAAAATACAGATTTGCTTACGGACACCGCTTTTTTGGACGATTTGTCAGCGGATATGCTCAAGAAGAACACTTCACTATTCATCCGCTCTGACCAGAAGACACTGTATGCTTCAAAGGGTCTTCTGCTTGAACAGGGGTTGTTGGATGAACTGCCAGCTTTCAAGAATGCAGGGGTTCATGAAGAACCTTTTCGGAAGAAGTATAATAATGACTGGTATCAAATCGCTCAATTTGACTTATTATCGAAAGCATCAGAGCCCGTAAGTATTTTTCTGATCAACAAAACGGATCCTCTGGTTCACTTCGTGAGGACTTTTTTTCCGATTCTGTTCCTTTCTACCGTAGTCATCTTGCTGCTGACGCATACGCTGTTGACCACCTATATGTCCAGAAAGATTATCCGTCCCTTACTGGAACTGCGCGAAGCGGCGGGGCTAGTGACTGAGGGGAATTTGGACTTCAGGGTGAAAATTGACAGCAAGGATGAGCTGGGTCAGCTTGGGATGGCTTTTGAAGAAATGAGATCAAGACTTCAGCAATCACTTCTCATGCAGCAGCAATATGAATCCAATCGCAAAGAGCTGATCACGAATATTTCCCATGATTTAAAGACACCCATCACTGCCATTAAAGGCTATGTGGACGGAATATTGGAAGGCGTGGCGGATTCGCCGGAAAAAAATGAAAAATACATGCGTACGATTGCCGCCAAGGCCGGTGAAATGGATCATCTGATTGATGAATTGTTTCTGTACTCGAAGCTGGATATGCAGAAGCTGCCCTTTTCTTTTGAATCTGTACCCATTCTGCCCTTCCTGAAGGACTGGGCTGAGGAGCTAGAGGTGGAGCTGGAGAAACAGGAGGTTGATCTGCAAATTGATATGAACGGCGGGGAAGCGGCACGGATATCGGTAGACCGTGACTCATTCAAGCGTGTGCTAGGCAACATCATTCAGAACAGTCTAAAGTATATGGATAAGCCTGAGAAAAGAATCACGGTGCAGACTCTGGTTGAGGGAAAGAACTTTACGTTGGCCATTGGTGATAATGGGCCGGGCATTCCCCCGGAAGCGGCCGGGCATATCTTTGAACGGTTTTACCGGGCGGAACAGTCCAGGAATACGAATACCGGCGGCAGCGGACTGGGCCTTGCCATCGCCAGACAGATTATTCTGGAGCATGGGGGAACGATTCATGCGGACAGTAAGGAAGGCGCAGGGACGGAGATCCGCATTGTTTTACCGATCGAAGAAGGAGGCGCAGGAGAATGAAGCGGACGATATTGATTGTGGAAGATGAGCCTTCGATTGCCGAGCTTCAGCGGGATTATCTGGAGATGAATGGATATCAGACCGAAATCGCCGTAAACGGAGAACAAGGCCTGGAGCTCAGCCTTAGCGGGAAGTTCGAGCTCATTGTGCTGGATGTCATGCTGCCCAAGCTGAACGGTTTCGAGGTATGCAAAAGGATTCGCGGCGAGCTTGATATTCCTATCCTGATGGTCACCGCCAGACGGGAGGATATCGACATTGTGCGCGGGCTGGGTCTTGGAGCGGATGATTATATGACCAAGCCCTTTAAACCCGCTGAACTGGTTGCCAGAGTAAAAGCCCATTTGTCCCGATATGACCGCCTCAAGGGCCGGGGATCATCCACGAGTGAGCTGGAAATCAGGGGGCTCAGACTGAATCCGGACTCCCGCCGTGCTTTTGTCCGGGATGAGGAGGTGTCGCTCACCACGAAGGAATTCGATCTGCTCTACTTTCTTGCATTACATCCCAATCATGTATTCAGCAAGGATCAGCTCTTTGAGCGGCTATGGGGAGTTGACTCTCTCGGAGATACCCAGACGGTAACCGTGCATATCCGCAAGCTCCGCGAGAAAATCGAAGAGGATTCTGCCAATCCGCTATACATCGAAACACTTTGGGGCGCCGGATATCGGTTCCGCTCCTGAATATAAGCAAAAAAGCCAAAGCCTTCGGGATGCTTTGGCTTTTTTTGTGTGCTCCGGAGTTAAGAATTATTTAAGGGTCTGTTCACAGGTATTTTAGATTTATCCTTTACTCTAAATTAGCGTGAAAGCTTACTGGAAAAGGATAAAAGGTTACGCCAAGGGGGAGAAGGCATGGAAAGCATAGCCAAGCTGACAGGAGTGAGCAAAGAATTCCATAGCGGTAGAGGGATTAGCGGTGTGAATTTGACACTGAGCAAGGGAGATATCTACGGATTACTCGGACCCAATGGTGCAGGTAAAACTACGCTTCTGAAAATGCTGACCGGACTGCTTACTCCGAGCTTTGGGAGCATTTCATTGTTTGGACAAGATCTGGATCAATCCTTCGCATCGAGTATGAGGAAGGTAGGCTGCATGATCGAATCCGCCGATTTTTACGATTATGTCACAGCACGCCAATATTTAAAGCTGAATGCAAGCTTCTATCCGGAGCTGCCGCCCCAGCGGCTGGATGAAGTGCTGGAAGCCGTGGGTCTGGCCGCTTTTGCCAAAGAGAAAATAAGACACTTCTCCACTGGTATGAAGCAAAAGCTGGCCATGGCCTCATCCATCCTGCACTACCCGGAATTTGTGATCTGGGATGAGCCAACCAATGGACTGGATATTGAAGGCGTAGTTCATTTTCGTGCTCTGGTTAAGCAATTATCGGCTGAACAGGGAATCACCTTTCTGATTTCCAGCCACATGATTCATGAATTGGAACAGCTCTGCAACAGAGTGGGCATTCTGCATCAAGGCGTGCTGGTACGTGAAGGGAATGTGCATGAACTGCTTGCGGACAATATTTCTCTCGAGCAATATTACATTGCCGAGCTGCAAAAGGGAAAGGAGCTGATGGATAATGGAGGGCTTAACAGCAGCAATTAGAAACGAACTGCAGCTCATGATCTACCGCAAAAAAACTATCATCTTCATCTTGGTATCCGTCATCCTTCCAGTACTGCTGATTTTACTTTTCCATTCTCTGCAGCCGATATTGGGGATTGTTGCCGTCAGTCCTTCCTATCCGGTTCAAATGCTGGAGATATACACCGTCTTCTTGATCCCCTTGTTCATGATGGTGGAGATTGCTGATTTATTCCCACAGGAAATTTCATCACGTACCTTGAAGCTGGCGCTGCTGCGGCCAGTCACAAGACTCGGAGTATACACTGCCAAATTTCTTGTTCTTGGCATAGCCATCGGCATTCTGCTATTGCTCTTGGGAACGGCAAGCACACTGTGCAACCTGCTGTTCGGGACTCCGGGTACGGGCAGTCTCCATATCTTCAGTCTGTTGAAAGCCTACGCTGCTGCGTTCCTGTCTATGTGGTCTCTTGCAGCCTTGTTCGTATTTACGGCTCAATTTTTCCGCAGTGCCGCAGGATTTCTTGTTTTTTCCATTCTGTTATACACCGGGGCCAAAACGGTTCCTTACTTGATTAACGGCTTCGCTTTTTTTTCAATAACATCCTATACAGACTGGTATTCACTATGGTTAAGCCATACCGTTTCCACGGGCAGACTTGCCACCACCACCTTATTCTTATTGTCCGGCTTGTTTTTGTTTGTAACGCTGGGCTATATCTTTTTTGACCGGAAGGAGGTATAGCCAGGAAGTTGCGCAGGTGGAAATACCACAATTCAGGTTACAAATGAAAGGGGAGTCCTTCAATGATAGGAGCAGAAGCATTGGATATGAATGAACGCCAAATATGGAGCAAGGTTCCACAGGTTACGATTTTTTTCTGGATCATTAAAATTATGGCCACCACGGTGGGAGAAACAGCAGCAGACTTTCTGAATTTCAACCTGAATTGGGGCTTAACGCTCACCACCCTGGTGATCACCGGCCTGCTGATCATCTCACTCTTCTTTCAGATGTCCTCTACCAAATACGTACCCTCGTTATATTGGCTGGCCGTCGTACTGATCAGCGTAGTGGGGACACTGATTACTGACAACCTTGTAGACAATCTCGGAGTGCCACTGGAATCAACGACAATTTACTTCTCACTGGCGCTGGTTGTAACCTTTGTGGCTTGGTACGCCAATGAGAAGACCCTGTCGATCCATTCGATTACCACAAAAAAACGGGAAGCCTTTTACTGGCTGGCCATTCTCTTTACGTTTGCCCTGGGTACCGCAGCCGGAGATCTTGTTGCCGAAAGTCTGGATCTCGGGTACTGGATTTCGGCAGTCATTTTTGCCGCACTGATTGGTGCCGTAACGCTGGCGCACTTTCGCCTCAAGCTGAACGCTGTCACAGCCTTCTGGATGGCTTATATACTGACCCGCCCTTTGGGAGCGTCGCTGGGTGATTATCTGTCGCAGCCCCGCAGCGAAGGCGGACTCCAGCTGGGTACTACCGGTACCAGTATCATCTTTATCGCAATCATCCTGGGACTGGTCCTTTACTTGACGAAAACCAAGAAAGACCAGGTTTTACTATAGATTCAGTCTCAGAGTTCATATGGAATTAAGAATTCCAATCTGAATCCTGTAGTGCCTAATAATTTAAGATTTATTTAATAGTCTCTTCATTGCGAATTTAGGATTATCGCTTAGGCTTGGATTGCAAGAAAATTCAGCATTGGAAGGAAGGTTCAAGAATGAAGAAGAAGTGGCTATTGACCGGAAGTGCAGTTGGGATTAGCGGTGTTGTAATGTTAGCTACTGGACTTACTGCGTTTGCAGGGACCTCGGGTTATGATGATTACAAGGCTGCGCTCAAGAATACCACGCAGAATCTGACAAGTGTTACGGTTCAGGCAGATGCGGTTCTTAAGGACAATGGTTCCCTGATTAGCCAGGCCCAGAGCAACTTGAAGGCAAGTCGGCAAAATGAAGCCGTGAGCGGAACCGTCAAGATCAGCGGGAAAACAAATGCCCAGACTATCAGTCTTTACAGTCAGCCTGACGGGCAAGTCTGGAAGAGCGATGCTTCGGATATTTATTATGTGAAGCAGGACAAGGATAGGGAGGATCATCGGAAAGCAGGGAAGGAGACCAAGGACAAGGCTTGGTTCAGCTCCCAGGGAGAGACGGTCATTGATGCATTGATCGGAAATTTGAAGAATGAGATCACATCCACTACGGGAGAGGACGGTTCCAAGGATATTTCACTCCAGCTAGACAACGCACAAATCCCGGCTGTGGTGCAAGCCCTTGCACCGGTTGCTTTCAAACATCTTTCGGAACAGTCCAAATGGGAGCGTTCCACTGAGAGCGGCAGAGCAGCGAAGCCAAGCGATCCTGAGAAGCTGTTTCGGCAAAGTCTGTTTAACGCCAAGGATATTGCTCTGACAAATGGCGTCCAGATTCAAAGCCTCAGCTTGCATGCGGTAATTAGTCCTGCCAATGAAATTCAGCGCCAGCAATTTGACATCACTTTTACCGGACAGGATGCCCAAGGAGCTTCACATACATTAACTGCTAGCCTGGATGTCCAGTTGTCTGCTATTAATGGAACAACTCCTGATTCGGTTGACTTAACAGGTAAGCAAGTGGTGCAGGTGAAGGACGATCATGAGGGCAGACATCACGAATAAGCCGGAGTAGCTGACAACTTTTTTGTGAAAATATTAGAAAGACGCGGATAAGAGCAGTATTGTTCTTATCCGCGCTTCTATGAATAGCCCTATCAATAATTACAGCAGAGAGGAGCCAGCTATACATGCATGATTACATCATTGCTATCATTCAAGGCATTGTCGAGGGGATTACAGAATTTCTGCCGGTATCCTCCACAGGCCATCTCATCTTAAGCGGAGAGCTCCTTGGATTCAAAGGAGAAAAAGCAGAGACCTTTGAAATCATTATTCAGCTTGGAGCCATTCTTGCCGTGGCAGTCATTTACTGGCGGCGGATTCTTGGCTTGCTGGGATTAGTAAAAGTGGATTCCGAGAATGGAAATACGAATGCGAAGCAGAAATTGAACCTGATCCATGTTATCCTGGCCTGCTTGCCTGCTATGGTGCTGGGACTCGTCCTTCATTCCTTCATCAAAACGTATTTGTTCTCTCCCTATACAGTGCTCGCAGGACTTGTTATGGGAGGCTTGTTCATGCTGCTTGGTCAATACAAACGCACTGCAGTACAGGCAGAGAATATTGATCAGCTATCCTACAAGCAAGCGATCACCATCGGTTTGTTCCAGTGCCTGTCCTTATGGCCGGGCTTCTCCCGTTCGGGAGCAACGATTGCCGGGGGCCTGCTGGCAGGTGCGGGCTACAAAGCGGCAACCAATTTCTCCTTCCTCATTGCCATTCCGATGATGGTAGCCGCAAGCGGTTATGAGCTGCTAAAAAGCTACCATACCCTAACGGCAGCCGACGCCGGATTTTTTATCACCGGATTTATTGTCGCCTTTGCCCTTGCCCTACTCGCCGTGATTACCTTCCTGAAGCTGCTTGAACGGCTGAAGCTCGCACCGTTTGCGTACTACCGGTTTGTGCTTGCTGCAGTATTTTTAATCTATCTGATCAGCAAATAATTTAAGGTTTGTTCTGCATTCTTACCTTATTTTGATGGGCTGGGCATCTTTGCTTTTTCCAAGGGTGTTCAGTCCATACATATCTTCAAGGGTGCGGAGCAATGAGTAATGATTAGTTTTTATGGTATAAGAGCCTTTCTTGACCTTAGCGCCAACTATAAAGGTTGGTATTTTGTTATGCTCACTCATATCATCTTCATCCCAGGTAACGATAAGAAGACTATTGTTGTTAGCGGCCCAGCCGGCATAGGCAGACAGATGACTCTTGAGCCACTGGTCCGCAGTCTTAATGCTGCCGTCATGCATGTCATTATTTAGATTCGGTATGACAAAAGAAACGGTCGGGAGCTGATTGAAATCCTTGGGAAAGCTGGTTAACGGCATGTTGATGCTGGACGGCAGATTGGAGAAATTGACCCAAGGGTTATGTTTTCTTGCATATTTTGTTCTCAGGTCATAAGGACCGGTATATCCCACCTCGGGCAGGCCTTCTGAATAGCCGCCAAAGGTATACCCGTGACTAATAAGCTCAGAAGCCAAATTGGCATGGTTCGTCGGGGGATGGGACAAGTCGTCTGTTACACCCTGATTGGAGCCGGAGAACAGCTCAATATAATTCGGCTGACTTGGATGCGTGATGGCATAGTGATTGGTGAGGCTCAATCCTTGTTTAGCCAAGCTGTTCATATATGGAGCTGAAGAGTTATTCAGAATTTTCCGTGAGGAATGATTTTCTTCGATTACTATGACAATATGATCATACGCAGATTTTGAAGCCGGGACCGGCTGGGCAGCAGTTGCTGATCTGGGATGAACGAGGGAACTCGCTCCCAAAGTACATAAAGCTATTGAAGCTATGATTAATTTCGATTTAAACATATTTCCTCCTCTTTTCTGGGCAGCCTACTGGAATACTCTTCATACTAAACTCCATTTATTAAAACTTTATTAACTAGCCTCATGTATGTGATGGACTGAATGCTTATAATATAGGGTGCTGATTATTGATAGATTTAATGAGAGGAGAGATGCACTGTGAGTGCTGTATTTGAAATACATAATCTGGCCAAATTCAATTGGGAGGCTGGAGCGCAGGGGGAGAGCAGGTATTTGTTCTCACGTATCTCTGCTGAAATCACCAAGCCGGAGCGGGTTGCGCTTATCGGCGCTTCTGGACAGGGGAAAAGCACACTGCTGCGGATATTGGCCTTGCTGGACATACCAGATGAAGGAGATTTGCTGCTGAACGGCGCTTCATTTAAAAATTCAAATCCGCGTGAATGGCGAATGGCGGTTGCTTATGTGGCCCAACAAGCGGTAATGCTGCCAGGCAGCATCGAGGATAATTTGCGTACGATCAGCAGACTGCATGGACAGCCCTATGATGCTGCACTTGGTGCACAGCTTATGGAACAGCTTGGACTTGACCACTTGGACCTTGCCAAAAAAGCAGAGGATTGCTCCGGCGGGGAGAAACAACGCATCTCATTGATCCGCACGCTGCTGCTTCGGCCAAGCATTCTTTTGCTGGATGAGGCCACAGCCTCACTGGATATAGACAGTACAAGGAAGGTCGAAGCACTGTTGATGAACCGGCATAAGGAAGAAGGAACAACCCTGATTTGGGTCACCCATGATCTGGAGCAGGCCCATAGAATCAGCAATCGAACCTGGGTTATAGACAAAGGCGGGATGCAGGAATACAGCAGTGCTGCTTTCTTTGATCAGCCCGTGGGAGGAGCCGTGCATTCATGACACTAACCGCACTAAGCTTTACCCTTCTGTTTGTTATGGGAACCATGCTGGTCTCCATCTGGCAAAAGCTCGGCCTGGAAAAAGATATTGCCGTTGGAACCATACGGTCAGCGATTCAGCTCCTGGCAGTTGGTTACGTGCTGCAGTTTATTTTCCAGGCTGAGCATATGATTTATGTCGCCTTGATTATTGTCTTTATGATCGGTGTCGCCTCATGGAATGCAGCCAAGAGAGGGAAGGGATTGCCCGGACTGGTCTGGAGAATTGCTGTGGCGATTTTAGCTATGGAGCTTTTGATGATGGGGATACTGCTTGGCCTGCATATTATCAAAGCCACACCGCAGTATATCATTCCAATCAGCGGAATGACCATCGGCAGTGCAATGGTCGTCTCCGGGCTGTTCATCAACCACCTCAAGCATGAAATGCAGCAGAACAAGGGAGAAATCGAAACGCTGCTGTCGCTTGGAGCCACGGCTCAGCAGGCCATGCAGAAGGTTAGGGCGAGAGCCGTGAAATTCAGTATGATCCCTACGATTGACGGCATGAAGACGGTGGGCCTTGTTCAGCTCCCCGGAATGATGACCGGGATGATTATTGCCGGAGCCGATCCGGTAATAGCCGTGCGTTACCAGATTCTTATTGTGTTCTCCTTCACCGCGTCTGCGGCAATTACGAGCATGCTGCTGAGCATGCTGATCTACCGGCTGTTCTTCACCGCTGATCTGCGGCTGAAGCTGCTTGGTAATGTGGATTAAGCACTATAAAAATGGGAAGCATAGGTGGAGAAAGCGAGGGGTGCCTATGAAAAGGTTCGGGGAAATTCTTCGACGATTGCAGATTGTACAGCTTTTCTCAGCTCTTTACCGCTATAAGCTGGTTCAGATCATTATTCCTGCAGCGGTGATTTTGTTCATTTACTGGGAGGGGAAGAAGGAATTCCGAAGAATTGACTGGGTCGGCACTCTTCACATTCTTCACCGTATGAAGCCGGCGACTGTACTTCTACTGTTTGGATTTGCGCTGATCTCGGTTGCGGCGGTTAGTCTATACGATTTTGTTCTCCGGCGTCATTTCCGTATTCCACTCCGTTTCTGGGAGACCTTTCGATATTCATGGATCGCTAATACCTCCAATAGTGTCATCGGCTTCTCCGGGATTGCCGGAGCCGCTTTGCGGACATTCCTATACCGAAAGCGGAAAATTCCTGCGAAGACCATTACTGCATCCATCGCTTTCCTCTCCACAATTACAATAACCGGACTTTCTGTACTCTCATGGGCTGGCATTCTCGGCGTATTGCCTATGAAGCCTGTCCTACAATCTCATCCCTGGACGATCTATGCGGTATGGGCAACCGCCTTGTATTTACCTGGGTACTTGATATTGCAGCGTACGTCATTTTACGCAAAGTGGTTGAACCGGAACCTGCCCCGGATGAATGCAGCTACAATCGTAGCCTCTGTTGGCGCTTCCTTATTGGAGTGGGCTTTTGCGGGAATTTCCTTCTGGCTCATCGGCTCCTGCTTTCTTCCTGCACTTTCTCTTGCTCAGGCACTTGGCATCTATACACTCTCAGCGATTACCGGCCTGCTCAGTATGGCTCCGGGCGGTATCGGCGGCTTCGATTTAACCGCTCTGCTGGGACTCCAACAATTGGGTTACCCATCCGACAAGACGGCTGCCGTCCTTGTTCTATTCCGTTTGCTGTACTACCTTTTCCCTTGGGTGATCGGTCTTATTCTAGCTGCATTTGATTTTGCCAGGGAGCGTGAAGGAGAGAGCGGGCGGGACAATGTGGGCTTCGAGAGCGTGTTGAACAACTGGCAAAAGATATGGCAATTTCCAACCCGGCTCGGAGTTGTCGGGGAGATCGGGGCTTGGTCGCTGGGCAAGCTTGTATTTGCAAGTGGCATCGTGCTTTTACTCTCTGCCGCTACACCCGGTCTGCTCAATCGGCTGCAATTTACCGAGGAGCTGCTGTCGGCTCCACTGATGAGGTTGTCCCATCAATTAAGTGTAATCATTGGCCTATTGCTGCTCGTACTTTCCTGGGGAATTTCGCATCGGGTAAAGCGGGCGTACCGGCTGACTCTATTCTTTCTTTGTGCCGGTGCACTGTTCACATTTACCAAGGCGTTTGATTTTGAGGAAGCGATCTTCCTGCTCATCGTGGCATTGCTGCTGTGGGTATCACGAAACCGGTTTTTCAGAGTCGCTACACCCTTTGATCAAGGAAAAGCAGCCCTTTGGGGGCTTGTAACGCTTCTCGCTGCCTATGTCTACGATTTGATTGCTACGGGGATTCCGCCTGCGATCCTTAAGCATTGGTCTTCGAGTGCGAAGCTAATGTGGCTTATTAATCCGAAACAGCATGCTGCGGCTGCAATTGCAGGTCTGGTAATGGCTTGGCTGCTGATCACACTTTTTTTCATTCTTAGGCCAAACCGGTTAGCCAATAAAGGGGCTTCTGCTGCAGAACGGGCCAGATTGCACAGATTCCTTGAGCACGAACAAGGCAACCTGCTGACCCACGTATTATTTGCCGGAGATAAAAGCTTTTTTTGGGCATGCAACGATCAGGTGTTGATCCCCTATGCTATTGTCCGCAGGGAATTCGTCGTTCTTGGTGATCCCATAGGTAAAGAGAATTTGGTCAGTGAAGCCATTCAGGAAAGTCAGCGCTTTGCAGATCTTTATGATTTAACGGTTGTGTTCTACCAGGTTTCTCCGCATTACCTTCCAATTTATCATGAGAATGGCTACCGTTTCTTTAAATTGGGTGAAGAGGCTTTGGTTTCTTTGGAACACTTTACCCTTAGCGGTAAACCAAGCGCAAATCTGCGTAGCGTTACTAACCGGTTCGAACGTGAGGGCTTCCGCTTTGAGGTAGTACAACCTCCTCATCCAGAGGATTTAATGAAACAGCTGTATGAAATTTCGCAAAAGTGGCTGGATGGAAAAAAGGAAAAGGGATTTTCGCTCGGCTGGTTCGATGCGGACTACTTGCAGCAATCCACACTCAGTTTATTGTATAGTCCAAGTGGTGAGATCATTGCGTTTGCCTCTTTGGCACCCAGCTATGATAATGGCGACACACTGTCAGTGGATCTCATGCGCCATCTCCCGGTTACGCCTAACGGAACCATGGATCATTTATTTGTCAGCCTATTAAAATGGGCAAAGGAACAGGGGTATGCATACTTTAATTTAGGCATGGCCCCGCTATCAAGCGTAGGGCAAACTCAGTCCGCCATCCGGGAAGAGAAGCTTGCCCATTTAGTTTTTAAGCATGGAGGCCATTGGTATGGATTCCTGGGCCTTAGAAAATACAAAGAAAAGTTCTCTCCAGTCTGGGAGCCCCGCTATCTCGCGTATCCTTCTTCGGTTTCGCTGCCGATCCTTCTGCTGGAGCTGGTAAGGCTCATTGCCCGCCGGCCCAAAAAGGGGTAATTGCCGTAGAGTCCTTAAGCTGGGTGATAGAATCATTATTGAATTTGGAACAACTCCGTGAATCTGATCTTTGTTGGTTGTTGTTTCTATTGAACTTTTTCCGGAATATTATGCAGAAATGTTTATTCTGCTTCCTGGGGGAATTAGTACTAGAAAAGGATTTTTTCGATCAGTGTAATTATTTCGTTTCTTTATCTCTACTAATTACTAAATGTAGCTATGAATTGAGCTGGATACAGCTGCTGGAACCGCTGGCTGCGCTAGATCCGGCAGCGGTCATAGATCATATTCGAAAGGGAGCGCCACTTGTGCGACCATGTTCCGCTTTTCCATTGTAGACGAGGGCCGTGTATCTGATCTTTGGAGCTACAAAGTTGGTGTTCCAGCCAATGCAATCAAAATGGTTATCAGGATGGATTAATATGAATTAAACTGAACAGATATACATAAAGCAAGGTGAAAATCCGATGATCCTATTTATAGGTGATATTTGAAATAAATCCCTATATTTTCAATCTGCTGATAGATACAAGGGAAGAAGTAAAGTTTATTTGGAGGTGTAAACTAACTATATTTTTTATTGCTTTAAGCCCAACTAGAGTAGGTACGCAGGTTTTTAGTTATAGGTGGAAATTTCGATTGGTGGAGGTAACTTATTCAAAGTAACTCACTATGGTTCTTTGGAGACGTGAATGAAAGTACAAGCATTTTCCGCTACCACGATCAAACTCCCTATATGAATGTTCAATATATATG
>NZ_LVWH01000005.1:0-17489 GCF_001909045.1 Paenibacillus sp. P3E
CTCATATTGTTTGTCTGAATGCACTTGCTTTTGCAGGGGCAGAGCTCTTTAAAAAAGTTATAAACGTAGAGAAGAAACATATTGATTATGCACAAATCATGAAGCATCTTCAGAGGATTAAATCAATAGAGTGGTCTTCCAATGGCCCATTTAAGTATCTGAAAGGGATAAATAGTTCAAAAGCATTAGCAGTTGATCTAAGATCATTAATGAAAATAACCTAAGGTTTGATATGTATTTTCACACTTATCTATCCCAATAAGCTCCTACTTTAATCACGAACAATGATACAAAGCATAAGTACTCCATTGTTGATGTTATTTTTAGCAAAAATATACAAATATAGCATATTTCGCACCCCATCCTAAAAACATCGTCATAAATTTCTGACGATGTTTTGCTGCTTAAGTTACGTCCTATTTCATTCGCTTTAACTAAACTCAGTTTAACTAAGCACTATACTTGAAAAATATCGATTACATAACCGTCTTTTTATAGTGCTACTGAGACCCTTCGGGGTATGTAAAAATTTAGGATACCTAATGCTAGACCGTATCACCGCCGGAGCGACCAACTTTAGCGCTCCTCCCCACATAAATCAAGGGTACAGTCCAGCTGTATTTTGAGACTTTTCATCGGAAAGTTGAGGTTTTCTGTCCTCAATTGACAGCAATGGAACACTGTTGTTAAATTTCAATCCAGTAATATATGAAGGAAGTATCGCTAGCAAAAAGTAGCTATAAAATAATTGCTATGAATTTTTAGGAATTGAGGGCCAACATGTATTTGAAAGAACTAAGAAGCTGGAACTTCAGAAAATACCGAACTATTAATAATGCGGACGGTAGCTCACCGAACACTACTGTACACTCCCACCCGACATCTAACCTACTTATTGGAGAAAATGACTCCGGAAAACAGCAATTATTGACTATTAATGCACATTATTATTTACGAGAAAAATCACACTATTCGCGGGTTTTGTATATCGTTAGCTTAACAAAGTGAGAACGAATTTACTTATTATTCATATATCGCTGATATAAGTATTTATCGTTAAGAATGCTTTACGTGAAATGGCCATTTACAGTATGGGACCTCGAACATCTCTAACTTATGTGCATTATACAAGCCTGCCGGGCTCTCAGAAAAAACCACCTTGTTCGTGTCGTGAACGCAGGCTCCTCTAGCTTCTACGGTGAATGAGGCCGAAGCGTTGGCCAAAGAAACGTCCGGATATCAATATCAAGCAGAAAATGCGCGATATGCTGAGAGAGTTTTATCCTTAAAGGACTAAATAAGCATCGTGTTAATGAAGGGATTGTTTCCTAAGAGGGAAGTAGTCCCTTTTTTGCATGTCGCCATTCGTAGCTGTAATGATCATTGAAGGGGATGGAAGATTGATCTATAAAAAGATTGAAATCCATAATTAGGTAGTTTACTGTTGAGGTGAAGAACTAATGCATGGGAGGAATAGAAATTAGCGAGCAGCAGCGTACGATAGAATTGTTGAATCAAGGGCGTCCTCGACTTAAGCAATTGATCATTCAAAATTTTCGCGGAATAGGCAATCATCCAGTCACAATTGAACTGGATAAGATCGTCGTTTTAGTAGGGCCAAACAATGTTGGTAAAAGCTCCATCCTTCGGGCCTATGAGGTAGCAATGTCCGAGGGCTCCAATGAAGCAATTCTGCTGCAGGATGACTTTCCAGGTGGTGTGGTACATCACGAGTCTCTCCCCATGATCGAGCTTCATACGGTTGTTCAGGATCATGCTCCTGGAGCGAGATGGATACATACGGATTCACTTACCCAAGAGAAGGTAGTCAAGGAGAGATGGACTTGGGTTGCTCCAGGTGCACCCAAGCGTCAAGGCTTCGATGTAGAAAAAAACATTTGGGCTGAAGATGCGGTTCCATGGGGTGCACCCAATGTCGCCAACTATAATCGACCAAAGCCACATCGAGTTGATGCTTTTTCAGATCCTAAAGTGCAAGCGGATGTCATCGTCAAACTGCTGAGCAATGTCATAAAAGAGAGAGTAAAAGACGTTCAAGAAGAAGCGGGGGAATCTCAATACAAACATTTGCTTCGTACGATCGCAACATTAAGACAGCAAGTAATCAATGAATCCATCGGGCATATCGAAAAAATTGAACTACAGGTCTCGCAGCTACTCAATGAAGTTTTCCCCGGATACATTGTTAAATTTGATCCTCGGGCGGAAGAGGAAGCGGAGAGTGACCTTAATCTATTTCAAAAAGTAAATAACGCACAGCTGAAAATGGGACATGGTGAAAATGGTCATTTAACCACACTGGATCGTCAAGGAAGTGGTGCAAGACGTACTTTATTGTGGAGTGCATTACGAATGATTGCAGAGACGAATGTGAATAAAGGGATTAAGAAAGGGGCGAAAAAAGAAGCAATAGAAGGTGAGGAGAATCGGCCTCATGTCCTTCTTTTGGACGAGCCGGAGCTATGCCTTCATCCAAACGCCGTAAGAGAGGCTTGTCGGGTATTATACGATTTACCGAATACGGGAAACTGGCAAGTGATTGTAACAACACACTCTCCTGCTTTTATTGACGTCTCTCGCGATAACACAACCATTATTCGAGTAGAACAGATTAATGGACACATTTCCGGAACAACAGTATTTCGTCCGGAGAGAGTCAAATTAGATGACGAAGACCGCTCCCTTTTGAAGCTTATGAACATTTTTGACCCTTATGTTGCCGAATTCTTCTTTGGGGGACGCTGCATTATCGTAGAAGGGGACACGGAATATACGGCGTTTAAGCACATCATGGCAACAAAGCCTGGAATCTATAAGGATGTGCATATTATTAGAGCAAGAGGAAAAGCTACCATTATTTCATTAGTCAAAATTCTAAATCATTTCGGTTCTCGTTATTCTGTCCTGCATGATAGTGATACGCCAACAACACTTAGAAAAGGAAAAACGATAAAAAATCCGGCATGGGCACATAACGAAAAAATATATGCAGCGATACAAGATCGACCGCTTACTTCAAATGTTCGGCTACTAGCCTCACTAGGGAATTTTGAGAAAGCGTATTTTGGGGAGGAAGTAAGTAGTGAGAAACCCTACAATGCAATTTTTCATTTGCAACGCAATGAGCAACGATTCGAAAAGGTGGAACAACTGCTGGATGCTCTTCTGGATCATAGTAAAGTTCCGCCTGAAGGTGCGCTTGAATGGACAAGCATTGCTCAGTTAGAGGAGATGGTTGCTGCACAAGCCAGTAAGGAATTAGTAGCTGCAGGAACTGAAGATACAATAAACGAGGTGTTTTGAACGCGTAGTAGGTATAAAATAACTTCCAATATATAGGACTTTACTACAAAAGCACAGTCCTATATATTGGGAATTGGAGCTTGATAATCCGTTCTTTACGTATTAGAGGAATTCAGGTAACCAAAGTTGTAGACTGAGAAAATAAAGTATTAGTATAACAATGCTTTATTAATCAGACGGGCAGTTTTACATAAATACAAATATTTAACTATCCAACAACTCAACTCGTTCGGTGTTGAGTTTCTTTATTTGCCTTCTACACATTTCGACTCGCCCTTCTCAATCATCCACCCGACCAGTATTTATTCATCCCCACATTCAGAAACTACTTTTAGGTATGTCGAGGGACGAGAACATGGTCCAATTAAAGTCGAAGTTAAGCATATAAGTCTAACAAAGCTTCTATTTCGTCGAACTCCTCCTCTGAAAGTTGCTCCTATTGCTGATCAATAGATATGACATTTTCTTCTGGATACAAGCTGCCGACAATGGATTGAGGGTTTGCCCAGTTATATCAAGGCGTATTTGCCGATTTCAAGCTGCGAAGTCTGAGTTAGGTTATATTATTTTGTTATTTTTACCGCATTGGCAAACAGTTGAATTCCTTCTTGAATTTTATGATCATCCGCACGGCTGAATGTGAATCGCAAGAAGTTTTGGCCTGAGCCGAGAGTGCTTCCTGGAGCGTAGATCACACCCTGCTGAGTGGCCTCTTTAAATAACATGTTTTGATCCCGTTCCCCATTCATTCGGCACCAGAGGTGAATGCCCCCTTGGGGAACCGTAAATTCAATGAACCCACCCAATTCATTCTTCAACGCCTCCATGATCAAATCGCATTTCGTTTTTAAGCCGCTTCTCAATTGAGTAATATGGTTATCAAAACCTTCGGAAGAGAGCAGTTTTTCAGCAATCCATTGGGGGTAGTTGGGATGCCCAAAGTCGATTTGCTGTTTAGCATCGGCTAATCGGTTGATCACGGACTGTGGGCCCACAATCCACCCAATACGGAGGCCTGAGGCTACAATTTTAGACAGTGAGCTAATGTACAGGACAGCACCGTCACGATCCATGGATTTAAGGGTTGCAACAGGCTCGTTGTTGTAAGCAGTAAGACCGTAAGGGTCATCCTCCACTATGGGAATCCCATATTTTGTAGAAATCTCTATGATCTTCTGCTTTCTCTCCTGGACCATAGACGTTCCTGTTGGATTTTGAAAGGTTGGATTGAGAAAAACCATTTTGATCCGGTTTCGTTTGTACAAGGAAATAATTTGTTCCGGATCTATTCCGCCCACTCCGATTGGCAAGAAATGGGTCTTTATTCCAGCCGAGTGAAAGATGGGGAGTGAGTAGGCATAAGAAGGGTCTTCAATCGCTACAGCATGCCCGGCTTCAATAAACATTGAATAATCAGGTGCAGAGCTTGTTGAGCTCCTGAAGTAATGATAATGGAAGAAGGAGTCGTTTCAATATTGCGGTACTTTTGCAGATGGGCTGAGATGGTTTCACGTAATTTAATATTACCCTGCATATGTTCATATCCCAAATATTCGCTAACTTCCATGGATCTATGAATACTTTGTAAAAGCTTGAATGGTAGTAGATCCGGCGATAATTCGCCGATAGCAAAATTAATCAGGTGATCTTTGGATTGAATGATCTTGTATATTTGTTGATTCAGTGGATTGTTGATTTGAAAAAAACCGTCTCTTGCATATTGGTCCCAATTGGGAATGCGCTTTTGCAGCCCTTGTTCCCAGACATCTGGACTGACAATCGTACCAATCCCTTTGACCCGCTTAACCAGTCCGCTGGCCAGGAGCTCGTCGTATGCAGAAATGATGGTTCCTCGATTCACTCCGATTTCTGCCGCCATAAACCGTTCAGAAGGCAGACTGCTACCTGAAGGATATTCTCCGTTGACAATGCGTGTCTCCATATAGTTTGCGATCTGTTTATAAATGGGCACTCCGACTGCTTTGCTCGGTTTCCATTCCATTGGTATCCTCCTTTGCTCTAAGCTGTACTTAATCTAATATAACTAAATTTGATTTAATTGAATTTGAGTATAACTGAATGTCAGCAAATATTCCATTGTTTTAATAAGGGATTGTGAAAACCTGCAAAAAGAGAGTTGGAATAGCCGAATTTAGGTGGATGGGTAAAAAAACGATGTAGTGGATGATGTCAGGCTCAAGATTTGTCTGTAATATTTGTCACATAAGATAACACAAAAACAAAATATGTGTTAGATATATGTGAAGAAAGGAGCGATTGGATTGTTGAATGAGAAGCATTGGGATAGAAGTGATGAAGATTCGATAGGTCAATCTTATGCAAGTTGGCTGGTTGATCTGCAAAACAAGGGCCTGCGTTCAAACGGGCTCATCAAGGACAGCAGGCGCGGAGGGGCAGGTCCATCCGATGATCGTGCATTTGTTCTGCAAGATCATTCTGTTATGCTGCCGACATTAAACGGTCCTGCTGAATCTTCTCCTTATTCTCTGGTAAGCACTGATTCGGGACTGGTTCTACAGTATGAAGGAAAAAAGCTCATGTATGTAGACCCGGTAGCCCGTCCTAAATTCTACGATCGCTCAACAACAGATGGAATCCCCTACAATAAAATTGCTGTTCTTCACAGTAGTGATGTTCTGGCAAGTACTGTAATTCAGAGCTGCATCAGATGGGCTCCGAATCAACGCTGCAAATTCTGTGCGATAGGACAGTCCCTGGAGGCGGGGAATACCATTGCTAGGAAGACCCCGGAGCAGCTTGCGGAGGTCGTGCAGGCTGCTGAGGCGCTTGATGGCATTAAGCAAATCACGCTTACGACAGGTACGCCGAACGAGCTTGACCGGGGAGCCTTATACCTTGCAGAATGCGTAAAGGCCATTCGCAAGGTAAGCCGTCTTCCCATCCAGGTGCAGTGCGAGCCTCCTGAAGATGACGGGCTTTATCAGGTGCTGAAGGATGCCGGGGCAACTACGATTGGCCTGCATGTAGAGTCCTTTGATGAGAACGTCCGCCGGGCAATGATGCCCTCTAAATCAAGCATTACACTAGAAACCTATTTTGCCGCTTTTGAAAAGGCGGTGGCTGTATTTGGAAAAAATCAGGTTAGCACCTACGTTATTTTGGGAATGGGAGAAAGCCTGGAGAAGACATTGGCAGGCTGCGCACGTGCGGCCCAGATAGGGGTGTACCCGTTTGTTGTTCCGCTGCGTCCGCTGGGCGGCACACTTCTGGAGAATGCAGCGCCGCCGACCAGTGATTATATGGAAGGTGTGTACCGCCAGGTGGCAGCCATCTTAGCCAGTGAAGGGCTTTCTTCTGCAGCCAGTGAAGCCGGCTGTGCGAAATGCGGCGCATGCTCGGCACTTTCTTCTTTTGAGAAGCTGGAGCTTTCAGGGAGTGAAAGCTATGAGAAATTGTAAGGTGAAATTGGCTGTCACTGAACAGGAGATCCAGGAAGCTTTGTCACTTCGCCGCCAGGTTTTTGTAGAAGAGCAACATTTGTTTGATGCCACGGATGAGGATGAGCATGATGAGGAATCATTTTTTATCAATGCCTGGAAAACTGAATCGATATTGATGGGAACGGTACGTTGTTATCCGGATCAGGAAGACCCTTTCGTATGGTGGGGCGGAAGACTTGCTGTACGTGCGGAATACAGGCTTCGAGGGATCGGCGTGTATCTCATTGAGGCTGCTGTAGAAGAAATGAAGCTCCGCAGGGTAAGACGTTTTTTAGCACAAGTACAGCAACAAAATGTGAAATTATTTGAGAAATTGGGCTGGGTGACCGTTGGGGATGTTTTTTGGGTTTGCGATCATCCGCACCAAATTATGGAGGCGAACTTGCATGTGTATGATGCACCAAATCGGAAGCGGCGCCAGAGGCTTGTCCAAGACTGAGACGTTGAATCACTCACAAGAAGAATGTACACACGACACACCGCTGACTATGGGGTTCGGCAGAAGAGTTTTTAGTGTTCACAGTCATGTGGGGCATTTGGACCCGTGGCCCTTTTACGAATCGGATGAACCGATTTCTCCGGCAGATCCTGGACCGGCAACGGCTGAAGAGCTGGATCATTTCATGAAATGCCGTGGTATGGAGAAGTCATTGATTATTCCCAACTACGGCATACCTGTCCAATCACAGCCTTTTTCACATAATGAATTGGTAGTAAACCTGTGCAAGCAGGGAGGAGGGAAAGTTGCCGGAGGGTTATGGGTGTCCGGACTGCCGCAAAACAGCGAATTAACAGCGTCCGCGCTTAACTTGCTGGATCAACCCGGTATTTCTGCGATGAAAATGAGCTACCTTCTTGGGGGGACAGCAGATCCCCGTAAATGGGATGAAGCTACAACCAAGCAGCACGAAACCATTTTTAAGGCAGCCATTGAAAGGGATATGCCGATTCATTTCCATACCAGCCCGGGAGGAGGCTCCGATATTCTCGGATTTTTCGAAGTGATTAAACGATGGGGGAAGGAACTGAAAATTCACCTTGTCCATATGGGCGGTGGTGCAAGCGGGCATATTCGGCTTCTCTCAGAGTGGAACAATCTGATCGAGGGCGGATACCGTGTCTACATCGATACGAGCTGGGCAATAGGCTTCGCAGTCCGCAAGCTTCTTCAAGAGGTAGATAAGACAGGGATTGGTGTAGATCGTATTATGTTTGGCTGCGATGAGCCCTGGAGTGATTATGAAAGCGAGTTTTGGAAAATTCAAGGCGCTCGAATCTCTGACGAAATTAAAGAGCGGATTTTTTGGGGAAATGCAGAGGAACATTACTTTACTAAGCTGGCTTAGGGTGTAGAGCCCTTTACCATACAAAATTACATTTTGAAGGGAAGATGAACCATGACTGCAAACTTTACTGAACTTGAATTGAAATCGATGAACGAAATTCCACATCCGTCTTTACCGGTGGGCACCAAATTGTACGGAGGAACGAAGGTATTTCCTGACTATAAGGCCAATCCGGGAGAAAAGTTTCTAGCCTTGATTCACGGGATCGCTCATGAATCCTCATTATCTTATGTAGCTATTCTTCAGGCGACCCGCGCTCAACGCAAAGGCTACGAAACGGCTATTTACTTCTATGGCACCGGAGCCATTAACGCGCTTGCCACTCGCGGCTTCCCGACTGTTGGAAATGCGGCTTTTGGAGGTCAAATGAATATCAATGAAGGGTTGGCAACCTTTATTAAAGAAGGCGGTAAAGTGTATGTCTGCCGTTTCGGACTGGGTCTGCATGGCTTGAGGGAAGAAGACTTAATTGAAGGAACGATTCCTGTTCATCCGCTGGATTTGCAGGATTGCTTGATTGAATATTCCCGTGCAGGAGCCTTCATCCTGAGCACATTCCAGATTTAATGAAATTAAAAATATGTTCGAAGAAAGCGCGGGTGTGCACTCATGACTTTACTATTAAATAAAAGCCAGCTGCAAGCTGACAGCTTTGCCGTGACTGCAGAATTAATACCTCCTCGAGACTGGAACCCAAGACCGCTTGTTGAACAAGCGGTTAGGTACAGGGGGTATGTCGATGCGGTGGATCTTAGCGATAACCTGCTCGCTATTGCCCGTCTGTCTCCTGTGGTCGGCGCATTCTTTGTCCGTCAGGTCGGCATGGAGCCGATTGTGCAAATCAATCTGCGGGACCGCAACCGTATGGCGATCCAGAGCGACCTGATGGGTCTGGCGGCAATCGGTGTCAAGAACATTACGATTCTGGGCGGTTATCCCGCCAAGGTCGGTACAGAACCGAACGCGAAAGAAGTGTACGATTTGGAAACGATGGAGCTTGTACGGTATGCCAGAAAATTCGCCGATGAAGGTCTGCTCTTTGACGGCACACGAATGCAAGAGCCGCCCAAATTCACCATAGGTACCGTAGAGAACATTGCCGGCAAGCCAATCAAGGAATTAATTGATCGTCTGGAATCGAAGGTTGAGAACGGAACCGACTTTGTGCGGACTCAATTGGTGTTCGATATGGACTTGATTGGCGAATGGATGGAGGAAGTGCGGCGTCGCGGACTTCATGAAAGAGTAACCATTATGGCCAGTATTTTGCCTCTGCGCGATGCGGAGCACGTAGGAACCGCCCTTCGAATACCAGGTATTGTGATTCCCGATTCCTTCCACGCAAGACTTAGTGCATCAGAATCCAAAGAAGAGGGGCTGCTGATTGCCGCTGAGTTAATCAAGAAGTTGCGGCAAATTGAAGGCATCCATGGGATTCATATTCGTCCGATCGGTGGAGCGGAGGATAGTGTCAATAAAGTCGTTCAATATGCAGGTTTAATGTCGAGTCCCTCGGTTTCAGCAAGCGCATAAGAAGCTGGGCATTAGCTATAGGGGGGGACGGAAGATGAAGGTTGCTCTATACACCTACAACACGAAGCCGCGTGGCGGGGTCGTGCATACGCTGGCTTTGGCCGAGGCGCTTCGTGCCAAGGGGTGCTCGGTCATTGTCTTCGCCCTGGGATTAAACGGAACGACACAATTTTTCCGCCCGGTGAGTGCAGAAACGAAGGTGTTCCCCTTCGCCCCGCATGAAAACGAAGCGTTCGAAGACCGCATCCTTCGATACATTGATACTTATATTGCGGGGCTGGAAAATGAAGACTTACACCAGTTCGATATTCACCATGCACAGGATTGTATCAGCGCCAACTGTTTAAACCGTCTGTCGAAGAAGGGGCTTGTTCCCTTCTTTCTTCGCACGGTGCACCATCTAGACGATTTTGTAACTCCTACGCTTGTGGAATGCCAGCATCAGTCGGTTATCCAGCCCAAGGCTTTAATTACGGTCAGTCATACGTGGAAAGAGCGGTTGGAGCATTCCTATTCCCGCACCTCAACAGTTATACACAATGGGGTGGAAGAGCGTTATTTTCAACATGGACAAAGCTTGGAAGAAATCAAGACTTCCCTTGGACTCCATGATAAAATCGTGTTTCTGACGCTTGGAGGAATCGAGCCGCGGAAAAATACCATCGCAACCCTTCAAGCCTTTGCTGAAGTAAAACACCGGCTCCCGCAGGCGGTGCTCCTGATTGCCGGCGGAGCCACCTTGTTTGATTACCGGGATTATCGAGTGCAGTATGACCGGATCGTAGAGGAACTCCCTTCCTTGGTCCGGGAGGATATCCGCATCTTGTCCGCTCCTGATAATCAGATGGTTCAGTTGCTGTATCAATTAGCGGATGTTTATGTGCAACCTTCGGTACAGGAAGGCTGGGGCTTGGCCGTGCTTGAGGCTATGGCCAGCGGCACGCCGGTTGTTGCTTCTAATATCGCTGTATTCCGGGAATATTTGACCCATGAGCATAACGCATTGCTTGCAGATCCTTTGGACCCGGCAGAGCTTGCGGCGCATATGCTTCGCGTTGTGAGGGATACCGAATTACAAATTCGGTTAAGTACGAATGGGATTTATACAGCTTCTGAGTATACGTGGCCTATGGCTGCTGACAGGCATATTCATTTGTACAGGGGGATGTTGACCGATGGACGGACTGGAAAATCTGGTGAAGCGTATTGCTGACTCACCCGGCTTTATGAGGAAAAAGGATATCCAAATTCCTATGCAGGCATTTGCTTGGGACCCGGCGGCTATGCTTGATCCCATCGGTGATGATGCGGCCATTCTTAAGAATGGCGATGATTATTTGCTTATCTCGTGCGACGGCATCCTTCCCCGGTTAGTGCAGGTTGAACCTAAATGGGCCGGATACTGTGCGGTATTGGTGAGTGTAAGCGATATTTATGCCATGGGGGGGCGCCCGGTGGCCATTGTGAATCTGCTCAGCGCACCGAATGGAGAGACGGCCGGCCTGATCGCCGAAGGTATGGCGGAAGGCTGCCGCAAGCTTGGTGTTCCTATGGTCGGAGGACATTATTTGCCGGAGGAGGTTGGTGGGGTGGCAACGGCAATTATCGGAAGAGCCACACATCTTCTCCGCGGATGCAATGGCAGAGCCGGTCAGTCTCTTATAGTGGCAGTTGACTTGAATGGGAAACCGTATAAGCATTATCTGCAGTGGGACTGTACCAGTACACAGGAACCTGAGGTGCTGCACAGAAAGCTGGAGCTTTTGCCCATGCTGGCGGAAAACGGATGGGCAACGGCAGCACGGGATATCAGCAATGCGGGCATCCTTGGAACGATTGCTATGCTGGCGGAAAATTCCGTATGCGGCGCTCAGGTGCAGATCGATCATATTCCAAGACCGGGTACGGTGGAGCTGGAACGATGGCTGCAAATGTTTCCGGGATACGGGTTCATTCTTGCGGCAGATCCGGAGCATACGGATGAGATCATTGCTCTTTTTGCACAGGAAGATATTGCGGCTGCTGTTGTCGGTGAATTGACATTGGATACATGCGTGAGCATCAGAAATGATACCGAAGCGGCGATACTTATAGATTGGGCCAAAGAATCCCTGGTGGTGACACAATATGAACAAAGACAATGCTGATAAAGACTTGAGCTATAAGGTTGCGGCCATACAATTCAATCCGGTACAAGGGGATGTGGCAAGCAATCAACAACGTATGGCCGGGCTGCTGAGCGAAGCGGCGGATAACGGAGCCAGGCTGATCGTTTTTCCCGAGATGGCATCCAGCGGCTATGTATGGAACGACAGAGAGGAAATTGCCCCTTTTGTTGAAACGATTCCGGGTCCGACAACGGTTTCATTACTGGCTGTGACCCATAAATACCGTTGTTATGTTGCTGTCGGATTGCCGGAGGTGGATTCCGTAACCGGAGCCTATTATAATTCTGCCGTTCTTATCGGACCTGACGGAGTGGTTGGAAAGTACCGGAAAACCCATCTCTTCGCAGCGGACCCCAGATGGGCGCGTGAAGGCAACGAGGGCATTGCTGTATTCGCTACGGAGATAGGCAATATTGCGCTGCTGATTTGTATGGATGCCATGTATTTTGAGCCCGCCAGAATTGCCGCGTTGCAGCAGGCCGATGTGATTGCCTTTCCGACGAATTGGGTCGGAGCGGGAAATAATGAGCCAAGCAAAACCTGGTGTATACGGGCAAAAGAAAACGGCGTGTATTGGGTGGCTGCCAACCGTTCGGATACGGAAAGAGGGGCTCTGTTTACAGGAGGCAGCGCGGTCATAGTGCAGGATGGCAGCGTACAAAATGCGCGGGTATCCGGTGAGGGAATCGTCTATGGGACGGTGTGGCTAAACACTGTGGCAAGGCATAGGCTTATTGAAGGCCGAAGGCCAGAAGCGTACCAGGAGTTATTGCTGCATCCCTATCTATGGAAAGAAGGGGAGACACGCGGGATCAACACAGCATCTGCCTATGAAGTGATCGTTCTTGCACTGGGGGCAACGGACGCTGCAGCCACTTGTATAGATCGATTAAGTGCAGCAATGGACGAAGCGAAAAGCCGCTTTCGGGTGAGCAACCGGTTGTATGTTCTTCCGGAATTTCACGTAGCTGCTGCGTCTGACAGCGGCCAGGACAAGGAGCTATTGAGTGGAATACAGCGTCTGGCTGAATCGAATAACGAATTTGTAGTCTTAGGCCTGTCGAAAGGGACGGGGGGCAAACCAACTGCCTCAGTTTATCTGCTAGGTCCGGATGGAGTTGTAGGACACTATTCCCAAGTTCATCCGGACTCACCGGAACAGGCAGATCCGAATGCACGGTTCTGCACCTTTGAGCTGCCTTTTGGAAGAGTCGGCCTCTTAACGGAACGGGATGCGGAATATCCGGAATCCTATCGGATTCTGGCCAAGCAAGGAGCGGATATCATTGCTGTCAGCGGATCGGGTAAGGAAAGCTTGAACACCTGGATGAAGCGTATTTGGGCTTTTGAAAATGATGCAATCGTAGCATGTTCCTTGCCGTCGGGCGTTTCCGGGAGCTTGCTGTTTTTGCACCGCAAGCTGGCTATGGAAGGGGCTGCGGATCAAGAGGCTCTGATTGGCTTGATTGAACCGGAGATGACCGAGGCAGCCAGAAGCCGATCTTTTATGCGGCGGTTGAAAACACATCTGTACGATTCGCTTGTAATGGGAGGATGAAAAAGCATGAAGCTGCTGGGGATTTCAGGAACGATCATTGGAGAAAAGACAAGCGCTGTCGTCAGGCATGTGGTCAGACAAGCGGCTTTGTTAGATAAAGAGCTGGATACAGAGATATTGGACTTGAGGGACTATCAAGTACAATTCTGTGATGGCCGGATAACGGCTGAATACAATGAGGACACGCAAAAGGTAATTAAATCCGTACTGTCAGCGGATTGCTTTATTATCGGGACGCCAATCTATCAGGCATCCTTGGCTGCACCTCTTAAGAACTTATTTGACTTGGTGCCTCCGGATGCTTTCCGCAAAAAAGTCATAGGATTTATCGGAACCGGCGGTACGTACCAGCATTTTCTGGTCATTGAAAATCAATTGAAGCCAATTGCCGGCTATTTCAGAGCCTATACCGTACCGGACTATGTTTACGCGCATCGGGAGCATTTTAACGACAATAATGAAATTACAGATGCTTCTGTCATTGAGCGGATTGAGGTATTGGCGCAGCAGGTGGTCCATATGTCCAAGGCTTTACAAACTTCACATACAGTGGCGGGGTGAGGGAACCATGTACAAGGCCGTAATCAGCGGATTCGGGGCCTTCTTGCCGGACCATCAGGTCACGAATGCGGATTTGGAGAATCTGGTGTTGTTGCCGGATGATTGGATTGTCAGCCGCACGGGAATTAAAGAAAGACGAGTAACAAATGATTCCGAGGCAACCTCGGATTTGGCTTATCAGGCTGCACTGGAGGCAGTGCATCATGCAGGAATCACTCCATTCGAAATTGACATGATTCTGGTCGCTACAGAGACCCCGGATCATATCCTCCCGGGGGTAGCTTGTCTCATCCAGCACAGGCTTGGGTGCCGGAAGGTTAGTGCCATGGATATTCATTCTACCTGCGTCGGATTTCTGTCCGCACTGCAAGTTGCCGAGCAGTATATTAAATCCGGCACGCATAAGCATGTCTTGGTCATTGGTGCAGATACTTTGACGAAGCTTACAGATTATACAGATCCCTATACCAGTATTCTCTTCGGTGATGGAGCGGGAGCCATTGTGCTCTCCAGAGGTGAAGAGGCTGACTCAAAAGGGATTATTTCGACGGTGCTTCATTCGGATGGAGAGGATTTTGAAGCGCTCTTCGTTCCCGGAGGCGGCGGCCGGTACCCGGCAATAGAAGGACTAAAAGCAAAAATGGTCATGGACGGCAGTAAAATATTCAAAGCCGCAGTGAAATCGATGACATCCGGTGCGGAAGAAGTATTATTCATTAGTGGCTACCGAAAAGAAGAGGTGGACTGGTTTATTCCCCATCAAGCGAATGAGCGTATTATCGATGCGGTAGCGCGCAACCTCTCCTTTCCGGAAGAGAAAATTGTCAAGACCGTCCGTTATTTGGGTAACAGTTGCTCAGCAACGATCCCCATTTCACTTCATCAAGCGGTCAAAGACGGGCGCATTCAACGAGGGGATACAATTCTTATGACCGCTTTCGGCGCAGGTTTGATTTGGGGGGCGGCGTTGATTCAATATTGAGACGTAACAGTTCGCGCCGCAGTGCCCGAAATACTCCAGACTGGGAAGGATACGATATGATTCATATGGTGCTTTGCGGCGGGCACGGATCAAGGCTGTGGCCTTTATCGACCCCAGCCTGCCCCAAACCGTTTTGCCGGATTGTGGATGACCTCTCTATGTTTCAACAAACGGTTGTGAGAAACAGGATGTTATGCGAGAATACTCTCATTATTGCCAACGACAAGCACTCACGCCTGGTTAGGGGGCAGCTTGAGGAAATCGGTTGTACGACTGCACGGTTCATATGGGAATCATCCGCAAGAAATACGGCACCCGCTATTGCGCTGGCGTGTTTGTCTTTAAGTCCGGACGAACTGGTACTGGTTACTCCTTCAGACCATACACTGGAGCCGAAGATTCTTTACAGGAAATCTATTCTTGAAGCTCGAAAGCATGCTGAGCTTAACTATATCGTCACCTTCGGTTGTCATCCCCTTGAACCGCATGAAGGATATGGATATATTCAGGCGGAGAGAGACGTCATTTCTTTTCTTGAAAAGCCTTCGTCCACTCAAGCGGAGCAGTGTCTTAAAGAAGGCAACTGGTACTGGAACACCGGAATCTATTTGTTTAAAGCCGGGGTGCTGCTGCAAGAGCTGCAACGTTATGCGCCTGATCTTTGGGAAGCTTGCTTAACCGTCTATGAAGAGAGAAGATGCTTAGCCGAGAAGCAAGTATTCTTCTCGAAGATGGAACATATACCAGAAATGAGTATTGACCGTGCTGTGATGGAACACAGCGAGTGTTTGAAAATGGTTGAAATGAAAGCGGATTGGTCTGACTTAGGCAGCTTTGAGGCACTCGCTGCTCATTTGTATCGACATAACGAAATGAATACAGACCATGGCTGTCAAGTTCGGATGAATGCTGATAATAATGTAGTTATTACGAGTAAGAAAAAGGTAGTTCTAATCGATGTTGAGAATATTATTGTCATTGAAACCGATGAAGCCCTGCTTATTTCAAAAAGGGGCTCTTCTCATAAAATAAAGGATATTCTCTAAATGAACTCTCTGGGGGATTTAGGAAACTGGAAAACAAAAAAGTAATTGATTGAGACTATCTTGTATTGATATCATGATCGTCCCGTCGATTCATTCCTGAGCGAAGTGGCCTTGGAGAAGCCGAACACACATACATTCGGAAGTATGATGCGCAGCATTGTTATTGCTCTTTACGAGCTTAATGCTGATGAAATCTATGTAGTCGGCCATCATCAATGCGGGATGAGTAAAAGCAACCCTTAGAGCATGCTTCAGAAGATGCTTGATAGAGGAGTAGTGACAGCTGAGACATTCTCCGCCCTTGAATGCGCAGGGTCAGAGAAGTGGCTGTATGGTTTTGAAAATGTAGAGATTCTGTTAGAGGGAACATTGATTTGATCCGAGATCATCCCTAATCCCTAAAAACATCCCCGTTCATGGACTAATCATTGATCCTGATACAGACAGATTAGATTTACTGGTCGATGGTTACAAAGGAATCACGAGGACTTAAGATAAGAGAGACTAAACATTAGCGAAGGGGAAGGTAGCTCGCCTGTATAAAATAATAATTTAGGGAAATTAGAAAACATAAAAATGGCTGTCGAGACTTTCTCGACAGCCTGAGTAGTTTTCAACAACTTGTTTTTTGTGACGAGACATTACTGCCAGTACACGAATATATACTTTCATGTCAGTGGTCAGTTTTATATTCATAAACATAAGTTGAGACTTACTATGCCAAGTTTGCCAACTCACATTAGATAAAGAGCACATCATCAAGTACTCTGCTCAGAGTGAGATTACCCTGAACGAGAGGGCTACATCTGATGTTCCAAAAACCATGCGGGTCACAGACCTAACTCGCTTAAGCCCGGGTGGTCAGCTGGACGCGAGCCAAGAGGCCAATGGAACTTTCGTTCTTCTTCCTTAATCGGCATGTCATTAATCGAAGCAAATCTACGTTTCATCAAACCGTCGTCAGCGTAATCCCAATTCTCGTTCCCATATGATCTAAACCAATTTCCGCTATCATCATGCCACTCATATGCGAATCTTACAGCAATATAGTTATCTGTAAATGACCAAAGTTCCTTGATAAGTCGGTAGTCCAGCTCTTTGGCCCATTTTCTAGTTAGAAGAGAGACAATTTCTTGGCGGCCTGTTACAAATTCACTCCGATTTCTCCAAAAACAATCCTCAGTATAGCCAAGCGAGCAGCGCTTCGGGTCTCGGCTATTCCAACTGTCTTCTGCTACTCGTGCTTTTTGGATTGCTGTTTCACGAGTGAATGGGGGAGTTATTATATTCATAAAATTTCCTCACTTTCCACTATTTTTTGTGTTAGAGAAGCCAACGGCATTAGATGGCACGCATCGATTCATGTTTATAAGGTACCCTGTAGTCACTAATTTTATGCAAAGAACACTATTAGTGTATCACCTATTAATGGGAATCACTTTGCCTTTATATGTATGTAGAATTTTAATTACTATAATTGGGCAATACA